>JAGWPH010000030.1 GCA_028870615.1 Betaproteobacteria bacterium | reverse complement strand
TGTCCCCTGTCACGGGGCCCGCTTCGATTGAAACCTTGATATCGGCATCAAGCAAGGCTTCCAGGGCCGTGCGCAGCTTCTCCTTGTATGACATCAAGTGCCCCTGGGCCGGGTCGAGAAGCAACTGCAGGGTCCCGTCTGCATAGCGCAACAATTGGGAGTGGCGTGCCAACTCGTATGCCATTCCGGCCCCGGACAACTGACGAACCAGGCCAAGCCAATCACCCGGGGAAGGAGGCGGTCCTTTCGGGGCAGCCACGGCCAGCACAGGCTTCGAAACCTTGGTTTGCGGCACCGGCTGAGCGGGTTGTGAGGCAGAAGAAAGAGCTTTTTGCCCTGAGGAGTTTTCAGGCTGAAATGCCAACATGCGCAGTAACGCCATCCGAAAACCAGCAGCATCGTCAGGAGCCAGAGGCAAATCCTTGCGGCTTTGAACAGCGATTTGGTACAACAATTGAAGCGTCTGTGCGTCCCAGATTTGCACCAAAGGCACAAGCGCTTCTTCTATCCCAAACGCTTCCCGTTGTTCCGGAAGGGCGTGGACTAAGGCCAAATCATGTAACAAGGCCGCCAAATCCTGAAGGGCCTGCTCAAACGATAGGCTGCGTTCCACCATATTCTGTGCCAACTGCATCAAGGCTGCGCCATCTTGAATGCTTAACGCACGCAGGATTTCCAGCAGAAAATCCTGTTCGATAGTCCCCAACATGTCTCTGACTTCGGCCTGTCGGACCTGCCCCCCTCCATAAGCAATCGCCTGATCCAGCAGGCTGAGGCTATCGCGCATGCTGCCCTGGGCGGCACGGGCAATAAGTGGCAATGCGGCTGGTTCGCAGGAAATATGTTCCTGTTCGAGAATATGCGTAAGATGGGCCGTGATCAGGTCGGGAGGCATTAGCCGCAGATTGAACTGCAAACAGCGGGACAGAACGGTCACTGGCACTTTTTGTGGATCTGTTGTAGCCAGTATGAACTTGACATGTTCCGGAGGCTCTTCCAGGGTTTTCAGCATGGAATTGAAAGCCGAGCGGGACAACATATGAACTTCATCGATGATGTAAACCTTGAAGCGTCCAGATACTGGCATGTATTGCGCGTTATCCAGCAACTCGCGCATCTCTTCCACCTTGGTATTGGTAGCTGCATCGACCTCCAGCATGTCAGGAAACCGCCCCCGGTCAATGTCACAACAGGTGGCACAGACTCCGCAGGGTGTGGGCCCAAGACCGACTTCGCAATTGAGACACTTTGCCAGAATCCGGGCAATGGTCGTTTTCCCTACCCCCCGAGTTCCTGTGAAAAGGTAGGCATGGTGGAGTCTTCCGGTCTGAAGCGCGTTGCCGAGTGCCCGAACCACATGCTCCTGGCCAACCAGTTCGGAAAATGTGCGTGGTCGCCACTTGCGAGCCAGTACCTGATAAGTTTCCATGGCTCGTTCAGGCCTTTCAATACCAGTGACTGAGTCGTATCTGGTAAAAATTGATCCCCGGGTTGGGATTTTGCAAACCGGCATTGGAAAGATGTTGTAAACGCAGCATCACATCCCAATCGTGATGCTGTCCCAAAGTCAATCCCGCACCGATGTGGTCACCAAACTGGAAATGCGTGCTCATGTCGCGTCCAGTATAAATTTCATGGTCACTGATGTAATGCACACCTACGGCGAGCTCGGCAAAGGGAGAGATGGTGCCGTAATCCTGTGATGGACGCAGTCGCCAAACCGGTGTCAGGCCGAAATCAGTCACCTGATGGTTGCCGCCCACTGCATCATGTGGAGACCACCGTCCCAGACTCACATCCCAATACCCACCCAGAAACCAGTCATGGTCGGTAAACCACCGTTGATCCCAAGCCCTGGACCAGGAAACACGCGCCATGTCGGTATGATAACCATATCCGGCCTCAACCGAAATGGCATCAGCCGCCAAAACACTCCGGAATGCCAGTAACCCAAAAAACAGAAAGATAAAGATTGATCTCACTATCATCGTCCAGAAATCTGCAGTTATCCCAACGCGGTTGTACATAGGGTGGCGAGCCCTACCCCCGGCACTTGCAGGACATAGCTGTGGCTGCTTCCTTCCGGACCTGACCAGGTTCACTACACTGCAATGCGGGGAGGCCCGCCAATGAGAGAGGATGCGTTAAAACGCATAGAAATTCAAGAGTTACTCCGTATAATCCGCTCCCTCTTTTTTAGATTGCTGTCCTGAAATCGCAACCGGTCTTGGCCCTGACTTCCTCCAGGGTAACTCCTGGTTGAAGCTCGGTCAGGACAAGACCTTGACCAGGTTCGACTTGAAACACGCAAAGTTCGGTAATGATCATATTAACAACACCCTTGCCGGTAATTGGCAAGGTGCAGGACTTGAGAATTTTGGGTGTCCCTTGCTTGGAGGCGTGCTCCATCAGCACAATGACACGTTTCACACCAGAAACCAGATCCATGGCGCCACCCGGTCCTTTGACCATCTTGCCGGGCACCATCCAATTGGCCAAATCACCATTTTCAGCAACTTCCAGCCCGCCCAGGACAGAAAGGTCAATGTGCCCGCCACGAATCATGGCAAAGGAATCCGCGCTGGAAAAAATGCTGGAACCCGGCAAGGTGGTAATGGTTTGTTTGCCTGCATTGATCAGATCTGGATCCACTGTTTCCTCCGAAGGAAATGGGCCGATACCCAATAATCCGTTTTCGGATTGCAGTGTCACTTCAATCCCTTCAGGGATGTAATTGGCTACCAGCGTGGGAATGCCAATCCCCAGGTTGACATAAAAGCCGTCCTGGAGCTCTTTCGCTGCGCGTTGTGCCAAAATTTCGCGTACTGACGGAGGTTGCTGATGACCAGAATGCCCGCCGGAAAGGGTGCGGAATTCAATCCGTTTTTCGTAATGGGTTCCCTGGATGATGCGGTCCACATAGATGCCAGGGGTGTGAATGCTGTCGGGATCCAGTTGCCCCAGTTCAACCAGCTCTTCGACCTCGGCCACGGTTATTCGTCCGCAGGTGGCAATCATCGGGTTAAAATTGCGGGCTGTTTTGCGGAACACCAGATTGCCTGCGGTATCGCCCTTCCAGGCTTTGACTATGGCAAGATCGGTGTGAATGGCCTCTTCCAGCACGTATTCCATGCCGTTAAATATTCGCGTGGGCTTTCCCTCTGCGAGTAGCGTTCCAACGGCAGTACGTGTGTAAAATCCCGGTATTCCTGCGCCGCCAGCACGCAACTTTTCTGCCAGGGTGCCCTGTGGCGTCAACTCCAATTCCAGTTCATTGGCAAGGACCTGACGTTCAAACTCTTTATTCTCTCCAACATAGGAGGCAATCACTTTCTTCACTTGATGTTTGGTCAAGAGAAGACCCATGCCAAAATCGTCCACTCCGGCATTATTGCCAACGATGGTCAACTCCTTCGCACCGCTCGCCACTAAAGCAGCGATCAGGTTCTCGGGAATACCGCTCAGGCCGAATCCGCCGGCGGCGATGGACATGCCATCATGAACCAACCCAACTAGGGCGCTTTTTGCATCCGGAAATACTTTTTTGAGGGCCATGAAATATATCGATTGGATATTAAGATTATTGGGCCGTCCAGCCACCATCGATACTGAGGCTGGCGCCACGAATCTGATTGGCTGCGGGCGAGCAAAGGAAAACGGCCAGTGCGCCGATTTCTTCGGGTGTTGCAAACTCTCCTGAAGGCTGTTTTTCGAGTAGCAGTTGTTGTCTGGCTGATTGGGCTGAAAGCCCTTCACGTGCAGCCATAACATCAATCTGTTTTTGTACCAACGGCGTCAGCACCCACCCCGGGCAGATCGCGTTACAGGTAATTCTGGTCTGAGCCGTTTCAAGTGCCACAACTTTAGTCAAACCTACAATGCCGTGTTTGGCGGCCACATAGGCTGCTTTATGCGTCGAGGCCACCAAACCATGTGCGGAGGCGATATTGATAATACGTCCCCAGTTGTTACGGCGCATCAGTGGCAAAGCATGGCGTATGGAATGAAATGCGGAAGACAAATTGACAGACATAATGGCGTCCCAGCGCTCTTCAGGAAAGTCTTCTATCGGCGCCACATGCTGAATGCCTGCGTTGTTGACCAGAATATCCACGCTTCCCCATACCCTGGCCGTCGCAGATACCAGTTCAGCAATCTCTCCCGACCGCTGCATGTCAGCACCCTGAAAACCTACTTCGACACCGGTGCTCTGGGCAATTCCCGAACGCAATGCTTCAATCTCCGCCGGATCACCCAGTCCATTCAGCATCACTCTTGCACCCGCTCCGGCCAAGGCTTTGGCGATACCCAAACCGATACCACCGGTAGAGCCCGTCACAATGGCGGTTTTCCCTTCCAACATCATAAACATCCCCTTTATTCGGTCAAATCCAGAAGATGCCCCAGCCGCTCCTGTTTGGTCTTGAGATAGCGCAAGGTTTCGTGATGCAGGGGCACTAATAGCGGGACACGTTCGACAATGACCAGTGGTGGCCGATTAAGCTCAGAAATTTTTTCGGGGTTGTTGGTCAACAGACGAATCGTGGAAAGACCCAGTTGGGTCAAAATAACTGCAGCAGCATCGTAGGATCGAGCGTCAATTGGCAGCCCCAGGTGTAAATTGGCATCTACCGTGTCCAGCCCACCATCCTGAAGCTGGTAGGCCGCAAGCTTACCGGTCAATCCAATCCCACGTCCCTCATGTCCCCGGAGGTAGACCAGCACACCGCATCCGGCATGGCCGATGGACTCCAGAGACAGTTGAAGCTGAGGGCCACAATCACAACGCAGGGATCCCAGCACATCACCCGTCAAACATTCCGAATGGATGCGCACCAATACATTCTCTTGTCCCTTGACCTCACCCAACTGCAACACCAGATGTTCCTGATCACCACTGGAAAAAGTCCGTACGCGAAACTCCCCATAACGCGTTGGTAGGCGGGCCCATGGACCCATTTGGCCAGCATGAGTCACATCAGTCACAAAGCGTCCGTCATGTGTGAAAGCATCTCTTCAATAAAAACCCGTCCATGATACCAGAGCCCATAACCTGGCCCGAAACTCCTACCATCAGGCATAATTCGCACTGGCTCATTTCTGCACTACCTGCCCATGATTCAACCCCGATTGTCCATCATCGTCGCCATGACCTTAAACCGTGTCATTGGTGCCAACAATACGATGCCTTGGCATCTGCCCGCTGATTTGGCCTTCTTCAAGGCTACGACGCTTGGCCATCCTGTCATCATGGGCAGGAAAACCTATGAATCCATTGGGCGCCCTCTCCCGGGCCGACGCAATATTGTGGTCACTCGAGACCCTACGTTTAGGGCTCCCGGATGCGAAGTGGCCCATTCCGTTGAAGAGTCTTTGTTTCATGGAAAAGAGGATCCAGAAATCTTCGTGATCGGGGGAGCAGGATTGTACTGCTCTGTACTTCCGGCAACCCAGCGTATCTATCTGACCGAAATCCAGGCCGAAATTCACGGAGATACCTATTTTCCGGAAATCGAATCTTCAGAATGGCAGGAAGTGTCACGCATGGAAAAACCGCGCGACCCAGGCAATGCCTATGACCTCACATTCATCACCCTGGATCGCCGCCCGTCCTGAGCCGACACTTCGCCAGGACCAAACTCAGCTTTTGCGTGAATCCTGCTTCTTGCCACCTGTTGGTTTTGCAGGAGGAGGTTCGGCGCTTTTATCCGCTCCCATCAAGGCCCAAGGCCACAGTGCCGGATTAAGCATCGGGTTATTTTGTGGGGCCGAAGCGGGGCCCTTGCCTTCTTCTCCGCCCTGGGTTGGCGTCAGCAGGACACGCTGATATTCCAGGGTTTTAATAGTCAGTTCCAGCATGCCCACATTGGTGTTAAGCCAGTGCTTCACGGTAGCGAGCTCACCGATCTTCTTGTCAATCTCTTCCACGCTCAACCCGGCCATCATGAGATTTTGCATTGGAAACGCCATAGGGTTAATCATCTTCTGGAACATTTC
>JAGWPH010000279.1 GCA_028870615.1 Betaproteobacteria bacterium | reverse complement strand
GAATCATCGGCATGTAGATGATGACGCGATCCCCTTTGCCTACACCCAACTTTTTCAGTACGGCAGCAAAGCGATTAACTTCAACGTGGAGTTCCCGGAAAGTATAATTTTTTTCAAGTCCGGTTTCGGTGGAAATGTAGACCACGGCATTTTGATCTGCCCGGTCTGCGAGATGGCGATCAACGGCGTTATGGCATAGATTTGTTTTACCTCCGACAAACCAGCGGGCAAAGGGGGGTCGGGAATAATCCAGCACCTGTTCGAATGGCTTGTCCCAATGAATCAGTTCAGCCTGCTCTCTCCAGAATCCATCGGGGTCTTCTATCGAGCGCGCATGAAAACGCTTCTGTATTTCTCCCGTCATGATGTACCTTTCTCTATGGGTTATTATGAGCCGAGGACTGGCGCGACAATTCAGTCCGTCAATTTAACAATGGTTCTTCCTGCACCTTCTCCATTCATCAGTTTTACGAACACGCCATCGAGTTGTTCCAGCGCCACTTCATGAATAATGGCGTTCCAGTGCCGTGGGCGCAGGTCCGTAATCAGGCGGTGCCAGACTTCCTGGCGCAGCGGCATCGGACAGAGCACCGAATCGATACCGAGCAGGTTGATTCCGCGCAAAATGAATGGCATGACGGTGGTATGAAGTTCAATGCCCCCCGTCAGGCCGGAGCTCGCGATCGATCCATGCTGCTGCGTGGTGCGCGTAAGCCACGCCAACATGGCGCCTCCTACCGGATCCACCGCGCCGGCCCACAGAGGTTTTTCCAAAGGGCGCGTACCCATGTCAAGCGTGGTACGCAGGATAACGTCGCGTGCCCCCAGTCCTTTGAGGTAATCAATCTGATCAGCTTTTCCTGTCACGGCCACCACTGCATAACCCAGGCCGGCTAAAAACTCCACGGCCAGGCTACCCACACCACCCGTCGCACCCGTCACGACCACCGCACCATTTTCAGGCCTAAGTCCATTCTGTTCCAACCGGACCACTGACAAGGCAGCTGTAAACCCGGCTGTGCCTATAGCCAAGGCTTCCCGCGCGTCCATACCCGTCGGACGATGAATAACCCAGTCCGCCGGCACGCGCACATAGCGGGCATACCCCCCGTCATGTGCCACACCCAGATCGTAGCCCGTCACCAGGACGGGATCCCCGGGTTTGAACCGCGCATCGGTAGACTCCGCCACTGCCCCCGCAACGTCGATCCCTCCGATGAGCGGCATGCATCGCATGATTTTTCCTGCACCTGTGGCCGCTAACGCATCCTTGTAATTGACACTGGAATATTCTGCCCTGATCAATACGTCACCAGGAGGAAGATCATTTATCTCCAGGGTAACGATTTTTCCAGAAACACGGCCTTCCACCGAATCCACCCGGTACGCCTTGAACGACATGTTAGTTCTCCCGATTGCTGCCCCTATGTGTCGGAGCTCCGTTATTAACTTTTTAGGGTAGATTGATACTCGGCAGTCTGCATTTCCTGGAGCCGGCTCACAGTCCGGCTGAACTCGCCGCCGGGTTCCCCTTCAGGACAGAGCTTTTCCAGAGGCATTTCTGCCGATATCAGCAGTTTAATACGCTGATCGTACAGAATATCCACCAGCCAGATCAGGCGCCGCGCAGCATCGCGTTGACGCGGGGTCAGGACCGGGATACCGGACAGAAGAACCACATAAAACCGTTCGGCCAGCATCAGGTAATCGCGTTGCGAGCGCGCACTTCCGCAAAGAGTTTCAAAATCAAACCAGATCACGCCCGGGCCAATGCCCAACACAGGGAGGCGACGATCCATGATCTCGATATCCTTGACAGAAGACGGTTTCGGGCAGTACGCACGAAATGCTTCCTGCATGGCCTCAAAACTCTCGATGTTAAGCGGGTAAAAGTAGGTGTCCAGGTGTTCCATTTCTCGCATACGATGATCCAGGTCCCCGTGAACCTCCAGCACTTCCAGGCGCTCCTTGATGAGTTCGATGGCGGGCAGAAACCGGTCGCGCTGGAGTCCATCGGCATAGAGTGCATCGGGGGCGTAGTTGGAGGTAATAACCAGGACCACGCCCCAATTAACCATGTTTTCAAACAGCCGGTGCAGGATCATGGCATCGGCAATGTCGCTGACATGGAATTCGTCAAAGCATAGGACCCGGGTCTGCACAGCTATTTCTGCAGCGACCATCTTCAGGGGATCTTCCTGATTGTGGATCCGACGCATGTGTTCATGCACACTGGCCATGAATTCATGAAAATGCACACGCCGTTTGCGGCGGTAAGGTAGCGTGGAAAAAAAACCATCCATCATGGCGCTCTTGCCGCGCCCGACCCCACCATACAGATACACGCCGCGCGGAGGCTCACGGCTACCAAAAGTACGCGCCAGGAGTGTCTGACGGTAGCGCTTGAATGCCATCAAATCTTCATATAACGCCTGCAGACGTTCTATGACCCGCAATTGCGCGGCATCAGGTTCGAAGTCAGAGCGTTCGCTAAAGGTGCGATACCAAAGCGCCGGGCCGGAGGGTTCAGTCATGAGCTCGACAGTATCAACTCTGTCTGAAGGGTGCAACTGCATGGCGCAGAAACGCTACATGTTCAGAGCGCGGCCATCCACGGCCAGCGCAGCTTCGTGGAATGCTTCGGAAAGTGCAGGATGGGCATGCACGATCCGGGCAATATCCTCGCTGCTGGCTCTGAACTCGAGAGCAACCACAGCTTCGGTAATCAGCTCGGATGCAAAGGGCCCCAGGATATGCACACCAAGAATCCGGTCCGTGCGTTTGCAAGCCAGGATTTTCACAAATCCGCGCGTTTCTCCCAGTGATTTTGCACGCCCATTGGCCGCAAAAGGATAACTGCCACTACGGTACTCAATGCCCTGCGCCTTTAATTGCTGTTCGGTCTGCCCTACCCAGGCGATCTCTGGTGCTGTATAGATAACCCACGGAATGGTGCTGAAATCCACATGACTCTGCTGCCCGGCAATTTGCTCGGCCACGGCCACGCCCTCCTCCTCTGCTTTATGCGCAAGCATCGGCCCCCGGACCACATCGCCTACCGCCCAGATACCTGGTGTTGCGGTACGACAATGATCGTCCACTTCGATAAATCCGTGAGCTTCCACATTAACCCCAACCGATCCCAGGTTGAGCCCCTCCGTATTGGGTGCGCGACCCACAGCAACCATCAATCTGTCTACCTCGAGAATCTGCTGACCCTTGGCATCGGTGTAATGTACCTTGAGCGCCTTGGCTTTGCGTTCCACCTTGGTGACTTTAGCGCCCAGATGAATGGCCAACCCTTTATCTTTGGTCAAAATCCTGAAGGCTTCTTTCGAGAGCTGGTCATCCACTGGAGGCAGGAAAGCCGGCAGGGCTTCCAGAATTGTGACTTCACTGCCCAAACGCTTCCAGACACTGCCCATCTCAAGACCGATAACCCCAGCGCCGATGATTCCCAGACGTTTGGGCACCTCGGTCATCGCAAGCGCCCCGACGTTATCCAGAATGAGGTGATTATCCACTGGAGCTGCCGGAAGCGGGCGCACGACGGAACCCGTGGCGATGATGATGTGACGGCCATGGAGGATGGTTTCTCCCCCTGTCTGTTTGATAACCACTTTAAAACCGGCGTCGGTGTGCCCGGCAAGACTGCCCTGTCCGTGGAATGAGGCAACCTTGTTCTTTTTGAACAGGTAAGCCACTCCCCCGGTCAACTGGTCCACGATCTTGTCTTTGCGGGCCAGCATTTGTTTCAAGTCAAGTGAGACTTGTCCGATCCGAACACCGTGCTCGGCAAAGTGATGCAAGGCACGCTCATAGTTTTCAGAGGATTCCAGCATGGCTTTGGAGGGAATGCACCCCACGTTAAGACAAGTGCCTCCCAGACTGGGTTTGTTGTTGGCATCGGTCCACGCGTCAACACAGGCCACAGATGACCCCAGTTGTGCTGCCCGGATTGCTGCAATGTACCCTCCGGGGCCTCCTCCGATTACGACCACGTCAAATTGTTGCGTCATCACTACGTTTCCGTCTATGCAGGTCAAATGTCCAGAAGCAAGCGTGCCGGGTCTTCCATGGCTTCCTTGATGGCCACCAACATCAACACAGCTTCACGCCCATCAATAATGCGATGGTCATAGGACAGTGCCAGATAATTGATGGGGCGAATCACGATCTGCCCGTTTTCCACTACCGCGCGCTCCTTGGTGGCATGAATGCCGAGAATCGCTGCCTGGGGTGGGTTGATAATCGGGGTGGACAGCATGGAACCGAATACGCCCCCGTTGGAGATGGAAAACGTTCCACCAGTCAACTCTTCCAGGGTGATCTTACCCTCCTTGGCGCGATTGCCGAACTCGGCAATCTTCCTTTCGAGGTCGGCAATGGAAAGCTGGTCAGCATCACGCAGAATGGGAACAACCAGCCCACGGGCACTGCCTACGGCGATGCCAATATCGAAGTAGCCGTGGTACACGATGTCATTACCGTCCACTGATGCATTGACCACGGGATATTTTTTGAGGCCTGCTACCGCAGCCTTCACGAAAAAGGACATAAAGCCCAGTTTGATGCCATATTCCTTTTCGAATCTATCCTTGTATCTGTTGCGCAGTTCAATCACTGGTTGCATGTTGACTTCATTGAACGTGGTCAAAATGGCTGCCGTGGATTGGGATTGAACAAGACGTTCGGCCACCCGGGCGCGCAGCCGGGTCATGGGTACCCGTTGTTCAGGACGATTGCCCAGTGCCACGTTCACCCGGGGTTGGTCGAGCGCAACTTTCTGTTTGGCAGGCGATACTGGCACAGCCAACTGAGACAAATGCGCCAGAGCATCTTCCTTGGTGATGCGGCCACCCTTTCCAGTTCCCGCCACGCTAACCGGGTCCACAGCATGCTCTGCCAGGATTTTGCGTGCGGCTGGCATGGCGATGCCGGCACTGGAAGAAGATACGGTTGCAGCAGGCGTTTGGGGTTTTGCTGAAACCTTGGCAGCGGTTGCTGCCGGTTGTGCCGATACTTTGGCTTCACTGTCCAGAATGGCGATCACTTCACCACTGACGACCAGGGCCCCCTCCAGCTTTTTGATATCCACCAGAACACCCGCAGCGGGTGCTGGCAGTTCCATGACCACCTTGTCGGTTTCGATGTCGATCAGGTTTTCGTCACGAGCCACGGCCTCGCCGACTTGCTTATGCCAACCCAGCAGGGTAGCTTCGGCGACGGACTCTGACAACTGTGGAACCTTTACCTCGATCAGCATGTTTCAACTCCCTTATTGTGCAGCACCTCTAAGGCGCAATAGTCAACGCTGCATTGATCAGCGCTTTTTGTTGCTCGACATGTTTGGCCAGATAGCCCACCGCCGGTGAAGCCGCAGAGGGCCGCAAAGCATAGGACAGAGTCTGGTCGGCCCTCAGGTTGCGCGACAGGTAATGCTGGATGCGGTGCCATGCTCCCTGGTTACCGGGCTCTTCCTGGGCCCATACGACAGAGCGGGCGTTAGGGTACTTCTTCAGCTCGGTTGCGAATTCCGTATGAGGAAATGGATAAAGCTGCTCCAGCCGAATTACGGCGATATCCGCAATGCCGCGTGCCTTGCGTTCGGCCACGATGTCGTAATACACCTTCCCGCTGCAGGCAATGATGCGGCGCACGGCCTCATCGCTTAATGCCTCTGTTTCCGAGATCACATTCTGGAACGTGCCGCTGGCCAGCTCGCGCAAGTCGGAGGTCGCCTCCTTACGGCGCAGCAGACTCTTGGGGGTGATCACGATGAGGGGTTTGCGCAGCGGGCGAATCATTTGACGACGTAGAAGGTGAAAAATCTGCGCCGGTGTACTAGGCACGCAGACCTGGATATTGTATTCGGCACACATTTGCAGGTAGCGTTCCAGACGGGCCGAGGAATGCTCTGGTCCCTGCCCTTCGTAGCCATGGGGCAGTAGCATGGTCAGTCCACAGAGCCGACCCCACTTGGCCTCACCCGAACTGATAAACTGGTCGATCACCACCTGGGCACCATTGGCAAAGTCCCCGAACTGGGCTTCCCACAAGACAAGTTGACGCGGTTCAGCGGTAGCGTAGCCATACTCGAATCCGAGTACGGCTTCTTCAGACAGAATCGAATCAATTACCGTGAATGCGGGCTGGCTGTCCGAAATATGCTGGAGCGGTACATAGGTGCCGGCATCCCAGCTTTGACGATTTTGATCATGAATCACGGCATGACGATGGGAAAATGTGCCACGCCCGCTATCCTGTCCTGACAAACGAATACCGTAGCCGTCGTCGAGCAACGCTGCATAGGCCATTGTTTCTCCCATGCCCCAGTCTAGTGCCAACTCGCCTTTGCCCATCAGGCGACGGTTGTCCATGACCCGCTGCACCGAAGGATGAAGCTTGTAATCTGCGGGTACCGTGGTCACTCTTTCTGCCAGGCGTTTCAAGGCTTTCATGGGGACTGCCGTCTTGGCCGGAGTCCGCCAGTCCTTGTTCTGATAGATCCCCCAGTTGGCCGTAAAGGGGTTCTGGAACCCGTGCAGTACGATCTGATCCAGCAGCTCGCCGGAATCCAGGGCATCACGATAGCCTTGGACCATCTTGTCGCCCCCACCAGGCGGCAGTACGCCGCTGTGTTCCAGTTGGTCGGCGTAGAGTTTTCGGGTTGTAGGGAGGGCGTTGATTTTCTTGTACATCCACGGTTGTGTGACCATCGGTTCATCCTGCTCGTTATGACCCAGGCGGCGGTAGCAAACCAGGTCGATCACCACATCGCGATGGAAGGCATTGCGGTAATCCAGGGCAATCTGGGTAACCAACAGCACGCTTTCCGGGTCGTCACCGTTGACATGAAACACCGGCGCTTCGATCATCTTGGCCACATCGGAACAATAAATTGTGGAGCGGGTATCGCGCGGATCGGAGGTGGTAAAACCGATCTGGTTGTTGACCACAACATGGAGGGTGCCCCCGGTGACGTAGCCCCGGGTTTGCGACAATGCCAGGGTTTCCATGACCACCCCTTGCCCGGCAAAAGCTGAGTCCCCATGAATCAGGATGGGCAACACTTCCTTGCCCTCGTGATCACCACGACGATCTTGACGGGCCCGCACCGAACCTTCCACTACGGGATTGACGATTTCCAGGTGGGAAGGATTGAACGCCAAGGTGAGGTGTACTGGCCCTCCCGATGTGCGAATGTCCGAGGAGAAGCCCTGGTGGTATTTGACGTCGCCGGAAGAGAGATCAGAGACGTGTTTGCCCTCGAATTCGGAGAATAAATCCTTCGGCATCTTGCCCAGGCAATTGACCAGGACGTTGAGGCGCCCGCGGTGTGCGAGGCCAATGACAATTTCCTTGGTTCCGGCAGCACCAGCGCGTTGAATGCTCTCGTTCATGATGGGAATGAGGCACTCTCCACCCTCCAGTGAAAAGCGCTTCTGCCCGACATAACGGGTATGCAGGTAGCGCTCCAGGGTTTCGGCTGCGGTGACATGCTGAAGCAGCTTGATTTTATCCTCTTTGGCAAGCTCGATATGGGAGCGTGCCCCTTCGAAGCGCTTTTGGATCCAGCGCTTTTGTTCCGTGCTGGTGAGGTACATATACTCCACCCCCACGTGGCCGCAGTAGGTGGCACGCACCGCTGCGAGAATCTCGCGCAAAGTGGCTTGGGGAGGGCCAACCAGCGACCCGGTATCGAATACGGTATCCATATCCGTATCGGTCAGCCCGTAGTACGCCGGGTCCAGTTCAGGCACGGCCGGAAGGGGGTGCCTCTCGAGCGGATCAAGTTTGGCGTTGCGGTTACCCAGGAAGCGGTAGGCATTGATGAGTTGCAGTACCCCCACCTGATGCGTATGCCCTCCGGTAGAGGATGTTATGCCGGGTTGACGGGCCAGCGCCGCCAAGGACTCAATGATGGGCGTGTGGGCTACATCGCGTGCCACAGCCCCCGCAGTCTTTTGTAGGGCGTCAAAATAGGCACGCCAATCTGAAGCAACCCGGGTAGGGTCCTGCAGATATAAATCGTACTGCTCCTCGATAAATGGCGCGTTGGAACCAAACAAGTACGACGTGGCAAGCTCGTCCTTCATCATGACGCTACTCCCGCAATATCGTTATGCAACCACACTCTGGCATCAACCCCGTTGCTCAACCGGAAGCCAGTCGCGTTTGGTCGGGCCGACGTAGAGTTGACGCGGGCGACCAATCTTTTGTTCCGGGTCACTGATCATTTCATTCCACTGGGTAATCCAGCCCACTGTGCGTCCCAGGGCGAAGACTGCCGTGAACATGCTGACCGGAATCCCCAGGGCACGCAGCACAATGCCGGAATAAAAATCCACGTTGGGATAGAGCTTTTTGGAAATGAAGTACTCATCTTCCAGGGCAATGCGTTCCAATTCCAGTGCAAGCTTGAACATGGGGTCGTCATGCAGTCCCAGTTCGTTCAGCACATCGTGGCAGGTTTTGCGCATCACGCCTGCGCGTGGATCCATGTTCTTGTAGACCCGATGGCCGAATCCCATGAGACGGAAGCTGTCGTCCTTGTCTTTGGCACGGGAAATGTATTTCCCTACCTGAGAAACGTCTCCCATCTCGCCCAATTGTTTCAGCACGGCCTCATTGGCACCACCATGCGCCGGCCCCCAGAGGGCGGCAATCCCCGCGGCGATACAAGCAAATGGATTGGCGCCGCTGGAACCTGCGAGGCGCACTGTGGAAGTAGAGGCGTTCTGCTCATGATCAGCGTGCAGCGTCAGGATGCGATCAAAAGCCTTCACCAGCACCGAATTGGGCACATATTCTTCGCACGGGGTGGCAAACATCATGTACAGAAAATTGGCCGCGTAGCTCAAATCGTTACGCGGATAGATGAACGGCAGTCCCGTGTTATAGCGATAACACATGGCTGCGATGGTGGGAACCTTGGCCAGCAAGCGGGTGGCTGAAATGGCGCGGTGCTCAGCATTGGTAATGTTCAGGGCATCGTGGTAGAAAGCCGAAAGTGCCCCCACTACCCCGACCATCACCGCCATAGGATGCGCGTCACGGCGGAACCCTTTGAAAAAGTTGGTGAGCTGGTCATGCACCATGGTGTGGCGGCGGATATTGCCTTCAAAGCTTTCGCGCTGCGACTTGTTGGGCAATTCGCCATTGAGCAGTAGATAACACACTTCCATGAAGTCGGCATGCTCGGCCAGTTGCTCTATGGGATAACCACGGTAGTACAACAACCCGGCATCGCCATCAATATAGGTAATGGCAGACTGGCAGCTTGCCGTGGCCAAAAATCCGGGATCGTAAGTAAACATCCCGGTCTGCCCCAGCGACCGAATGTCGATGACATCAGGACCGATCGTGCCAGAGTAGACCGGCAGATCGATGGATTTTCCACCGTCGTATGTTAAAACCGCCTTGCCATTGCTATTCATGCTCGTTCTCCGCAACAGTGGTTACCGGGCTGCCCCGTATGTATTCAAGATTGACGAATTTTTTCCAATACCGGAATGAGTTCTGTTTTCTCAGGGAGTTTCCTACCCATGGCCAAATCCAGGAAGTCGTTGTCTGGCAGTTGCAGCAGTGCATCGTAAGCTCGAATTTCCGGTTCAGAAAGCGTCCTCAAGTGCTGAGCCAGAAAACGTTGCAATATCAGGTCCATCTCAAGGAGGCCACGCCGGCTGCGCCAGCGAATGCGTTCCTGTTCACGGGTAAAGAGTTCCATGCCTTTTCATACCATTCGCTTGACCATCTGTTTCTTGATCCTGCCAATGGCCTCGGTGGGGTTGAGCCCCTTGGGGCAGGCATCGGCACAGTTCATGATGGTGTGACAACGAAACAGCCGATAAGGATCCTCAAGATTGTCAAGGCGTTCGCTGGTGGCTTCATCGCGTGTATCCGCAATGAATCGATAAGCTTGCAACAGGGCTGCGGGTCCCACGAACTTGTCCGGATTCCACCAGAAGGAAGGGCAGGATGCGCTACAACAGCCACACAGGACACATTCGTACAAGCCGTCGAGCTCCTCCCGGTCTTCCGGCGACTGCAGACGCTCCTTCTGGGGAGGAGGGTTATCGTTGATAAGGTAGGGCTTGACGGAATGGTATTGCTTGAAGAATTGACCCATGTCGACGATCAAATCGCGAATCACCGGGAATCCCGGCAACGGACGCAACACTACCGGCTCCTTGAGATCCTTAAGGGGCGTAACGCAAGCGAGGCCATTCTTGCCATTGATATTCATGCCATCCGAACCGCAAACGCCCTCGCGACAGGATTTGCGCAATCCCAGGGAGTCGTCCATCGTTTTGATGCGCAGAATGGCATCGAGCAGCATACGGTCTGTCGGAAGCAATTCCAGCTCGTAGTCCTGCATGTAAGGCTTGTCGTCCTTCTCTGGGTTATAGCGGTAAATGCTAAATTTCATCTGTAGGGGCTCCTGATCAATACACGCGTACCTTGGGTTCGAAGGATTCCACCGTCAACGGCTGCAAATTGACAGGCTTATAGTCCAAACGACTGCCTTCCAGATACCAGAGGCTGTGCTTGAGCCAGTTTTTGTCATCGCGATCCTTGAAATCCTCGCGTGCCTGGGCACCGCGACTTTCAGTTCTGGCCTCGGCGGCGACCAGTGTGGCTTCGGCCACAATTACCAGATTTTCCAGTTCGAGCGCCTCGATACGCGCAGTGTTAAAGACCCTGCTCTTGTCCTTGATGGCCGTATTGCGTGCGCGTTCCGCCACCTGTTGAATTTTTGTGACTCCTTCAGCCAGCAACTTGCCGGTACGG
>JAGWPH010000278.1 GCA_028870615.1 Betaproteobacteria bacterium | reverse complement strand
TGTTTCACGCCAATGCCTGGGGGTTTCCTTATGCTGCAGCCTTGGTGGGTGCCAAGCTGGTGCTGCCGGGGCCCCATCTGGATGGGGCAAGCCTGTACCAACTGTTGGAGTCCGAAAAGGTGACCTTGACCGCCGGAGTTCCCACCGTCTGGAACAATTTAATGCAATACCTGCAGGCTAAAGGGCACCGGCTTCACCATCTCAAACGTTTGGGCGTGGGCGGGGCGGCGTGCCCCAAGCCCATCCTGAGCTATTTTGAAGACATCCAGAAAGTGACGGTTTTGCCGGGTTGGGGCATGACGGAAACCAGCCCGGTGGCCGCCCTGACCCTTCCTAAACCGCGCCAGGCAGGGCTACTGGGGCAAGCCCGGCGCGACTGGCAAGCCCGTTCGGGGAGAACGCTATTCGGCGTGGACCTGGAAATCGTTGACGACCAGGGGCGGCCTCTACCCCATGATGGCCATACCTTCGGGCATCTCATGGTGAAGGGTAATTGGGTCTGTAACGGGTACTACCAGGAGTTGAAGAGTCCTTTACAGAAGGGCTGGTTTCCTTCCGGCGACGTGGCTGTAATTGACGGGGAGGGTTTCATGCAAATTACCGATCGCGCCAAGGATATGATCAAAAGCGGCGGGGAGTGGATCAGTTCCATTGAGCTCGAACAGGCGGCTGCTACCCATCCAGGCGTCCTGGAGGCCGCTGTTATTGGGATTCAGGACCAGCATTGGGGCGAGCGTCCGCTCCTGCTGGCCGTCAAAAAACCAGGCCAGAATGTAACGGCCGACGAATTAAAAAGCCATCTTGAGCAACGGATCGCCAGATGGTGGATGCCCGACCGGATCGATTTTGTGGATAGCCTGCCACATACTGCTACCGGCAAACTGAATAAAGCCGCGCTACGCGCCCAAAGGGGTCTATAATCCTGCCCTTCCTGAAGGGAGTTCCCCCATGAAATTCCGCTTTCCAGTCGTCATCATCGACGAGGATTTTCGCTCTGAAAACACCAGTGGGTTAGGTGTCCGGGCGCTGGCCGACGCTATCGAGAAAGAGGGGCTGGAAGTGTTGGGGGTGACGAGCTTTGGTGACATGGCGTCCTTTGCGCAGCAGCAAAGCCGCGCATCCACATTCATCCTGTCCATTGATGACGAAGAGTTCGGAGCGGGATCGCCTGGCGAAATGGAATCGGCCCTGAAGCACTTGCGTGCCTTCGTGCAGGAAATCCGCTGGCGCAATGCCGACATCCCTATTTTTCTGTATGGCGAAACCCGTACTTCCCGCCATATCCCGAACGACGTGTTGAAAGAATTACACGGCTTCATCCACATGTTCGAGGACACCCCCGAGTTCGTAGCACGGCACATCGCGCGCGAAGCACGGGTGTACCTGGACTCCCTGGCGCCGCCTTTTTTCCGGGCATTGACCCATTATGCCTCTGACGGATCCTACTCTTGGCATTGCCCTGGCCATTCGGGGGGAGTGGCATTTCTAAAAAGTCCGGTGGGTCAGATGTTCCACCAGTTTTTTGGAGAAAACATGCTGCGTGCCGACGTCTGCAATGCGGTGGATGAACTCGGACAGCTGCTCGACCATACTGGACCGGTGGCGGCCTCCGAACGCAACGCGGCGCGTATCTTTAATGCGGATCATTTGTTTTTTGTGACCAACGGCACATCCACTTCCAACAAAATCGTCTGGCATTCTACCGTAGCGTCCGGCGATGTCGTGGTGGTGGACCGCAACTGCCACAAGTCAGTGCTCCACGCCATCATGATGACCGGGGCCATTCCGGTATTCATGATGCCTACGCGCAACCATTACGGCATCATTGGGCCCATTCCGCTGAGTGAATTCAACCCGGAAAATATCCGCCGCAAGATAGCGGCCAATCCTTTTGCCCAGGGCAGCACCCTGCAACCTCGCGTGTTGACCATCACCCAGAGCACCTACGACGGTATTATCTACAATGTGGAAACCATCAAGGGCATGCTGGATGGTGAAATTGACACCCTGCATTTCGATGAGGCCTGGTTGCCGCATGCAACATTCAGCGACTTTTATAAAGACATGCATGCCATTGGGCGCGACCGCCCGGTCTGCGAGTCAAGCATGGTCATGTCCACCCAATCCACCCACAAGTTGTTGGCCGGATTGAGCCAAGCGTCACAAATCCTGATTCAGGACAGCAAAACCCGCAAACTTGATCGGGATTGTTTCAATGAAGCTTATCTGATGCACACCTCGACAAGCCCGCAGTACGCCATTATTGCGTCCTGCGATGTAGCAGCAGCCATGATGGAACCCCCTGGTGGGACGGCACTCGTGGAAGAATCCATTAATGAAGCGCTGGATTTTAGGCGTGCCATGCGTAAGGTTGATGAAGAGTGGGGGGCCGACTGGTGGTTCAAGGTATGGGGCCCCGAGTATCTGGCAGAGGAGGGCATTGGCAGTCGCGAGGACTGGATGTTAAAACCAAACGAGCGCTGGCACGGATTTGGCGATCTGGCTCCCGGCTTCAATATGCTGGATCCCATCAAGGCCACCGTGATTACTCCGGGTCTGGACGTTGATGGCGATTTCCATGACATGGGCATTCCTGCTGC
>JAGWPH010000005.1 GCA_028870615.1 Betaproteobacteria bacterium | reverse complement strand
GGTCTTGATACAGCAGATATGTGGGGTGACGGTGCTGCGCGTCGAGAATTCATGTACTCCGGCGATATGGCTGATGCGGTCATGTTTGCAGTAAATCATTTCGATTCACTACCAGAATTAATGAATGTTGGCATGGGTCACGATTACACTATCAGCGAGTATTACGCAGCCGTCGCAGAGGTGATTGGCTGGTGTGGAAGTTTACGACACGACCTGACCAAACCGATAGGCATGAGGCAAAAACTTGTTTCAGTGACGCGGCAAACGCTCCTGGGGTGGACTCCGGCTACTTCGCTGCTTGAAGGACTCACGAAAACCTACCAATATTATTTAGAGCGGCTCCAAGAGTGAATTTTAACTTTCCCCTTGCAACAAGCACGTGGAACAAGGCGGAGTATGACGCCATGCAACGTGTCATCGCTTCCGGCATGTTTACCATGGGGCCGAACGTTCTCGAGTTCGAGAAGCGCTTTGCGGAGTACATCGGTAGTGATTACTGCGTAATGGTCAATTCCGGTTCTTCTGCCAACCTGCTCATGGTAGCAGCGCTGTCCTTCTCGAAAAATCCATCGCTCAAACTGAAACCTGGTGACGAGGTCATCGTCCCAGCGGTATCTTGGAGCACCACGTATTTCCCGCTGCAACAGTATGGGTTACGGATAAAGTTTGTCGACATCGACCTATATACCCTGAACTATGACCTTGAACAGCTGGAGTCCGCCGTAACAGACAAAACCCGCCTCATCATGGCAGTGAATCTACTCGGTAACCCGAACGATTTTGCTCGCATCACCCGCATCATCAACGGAAGAAATATCGTCCTCATCGAAGACAACTGCGAGTCCATGGGCGCGGAATTCGAGGGAAGGAAGACGGGTACCTTCGGCATCATGGGGAGCTTCAGCTCCTTTTTCTCGCACCATATCTCTACGATGGAGGGAGGTCTCATCGTCACCAATGACGAGGAGTTGTACCATATACTGCTATCGTTGCGTGCCCACGGCTGGACTCGCAATCTCCCGAAGTTCAATCGTGTTTGCGGAGAGAAAAGTGATGACCCGTTTGAGGAGTCTTTTCGCTTCGTGCTTCCAGGGTACAACGTGAGGCCACTCGAGCTCTCTGGTGCCATAGGCATTGAACAATTAAAAAAGCTTCCAGATCTGATATCAGAGCGGCGCAAAAACGGGGCATTTTTTCAGGAAGTCATGGGCAACCATGCCGATATCTTTATTCAGCAGGAAACAGGAAGGAGCAGTTGGTTTGGATTCAGCTTGGGGGTTCGCCCTGGGTCTACGTTGACACGCGAAAAACTTGTGATAAAGCTGCATTCATTGGGGTTCGAATGTCGGCCAGTTGTCGCTGGTAACTTCGCCAAAAATGAGGTTGTGAAATATCTCAATACTGAAATCTTCGGCAACTTGAACAATGCAGATTATATCGACCGCAATGGATTGTTTATTGGAAATCACCATTACTCGATATCTGATGCAATCCGAATTCTCGCAACAGTATAAATCAGCCGCCATCTGTTATTCGATAACCACGATGCCGGTTCTCAAGGAAGCTAGACATGGATGCTAAAAAAGTAGCGTTGATTACCGGGATTACCGGCCAGGATGGCGCCTATCTTGCCGAATTCCTGTTGAAGAAAGGCTATGTGGTGCATGGCATCAAACGCCGCTCGTCCCTGTTCAACACGGACCGCATTGATCATCTGTATCAGGACCCTCACGTCTCCGACCGCAATTTCATCCTTCACTATGGCGATATGACCGACTCCAGTAGTCTGATCCGGATCATTCAGGAGGCGCGGCCGGATGAACTCTATAATCTGGCGGCGCAAAGCCATGTGGCAGTATCCTTTGAAGAGCCGGAATACACGGCCGAATCCGACGCTCTGGGGGCGTTGAGGCTGCTGGAAGCCATTAGAATTCTGGGGCTTGAGAAAAAAACAAGGTTCTACCAGGCGTCCACCTCCGAACTTTACGGCTTGGTGCAGGAAACCCCGCAGAAAGAAACCACCCCGTTTTATCCGCGCTCACCCTATGGAGTGGCCAAGCTTTACGCCCATTGGATCACAGTGAACTACCGCGAGGCTTACGGCTTATACGCTTGCAATGGAATCTTGTTTAATCATGAATCCCCGATCCGGGGCGAGACTTTCGTGACGCGTAAAATCACACGCGCACTGGTACGAATCCATTTGGGCTTGCAGAGTACCCTCTATCTGGGTAATCTTGACGCGCGCCGGGATTGGGGACACGCCCGCGATTATGTGGAGATGCAGTGGCTGATGCTTCAGCAGGAAACCCCTGAGGATTTCGTGATTGCCACCGGCGTTCAGTATAGCGTACGCGACTTCGTCAATGCTGTGGCACATGAACTGGGGATCATCATGCGCTGGGAAGGCAGCGGAACGGATGAACTCGGGCTCGTCGAAGAGGTCCGGAGAAGAGCAGCTCAAGATGTCGGAAGGGAGACCCACCGAGAGGTTGCAGAGCGAGGCGGGAGACGGACTGGCTGAGTAGCGATGTGAGGAAGAAGAGATGGCAGAGGAATCGCCGAAGATCTCCTGCCAT
>JAGWPH010000277.1 GCA_028870615.1 Betaproteobacteria bacterium | reverse complement strand
TTCCCAAGGCCGCCCCTCCAGCGCAAGCTGGGAAGAAGCCATGACTACCAGAGGATGGTTGGTCGCCCTGACCATAGGGGCGGCTTTTCTGGCAGGTTGTTCGCTCGCACCTGACTACTTGCGCCCGGACATGCCTGTAACGGACAGTTTCAAGGAAGATGGTATCTGGCGCCTGGCACAACCGGCCGATCAACACAATCGGGGTGAGTGGTGGCCTGTATTTCAGGATACCTTGTTGAATCAGATGGAAGTGCAACTGGAAAAGGACAGCTTTGAGCTGGTGGCCGCATTGGCTCGCTATGATGCGGCAAACGCGTATCTGTCAGAACAAAGTTCCCGATTGTATCCGGAAATTAATGCCATCGGAGGGTCGAACACCAACCGAGAATCGGCCAATCGTCCTTTGAGGGGTCCCAACTTTCCCAATGTCTATGGCGACACGACACTGGGAGCGGGATTTACTTATGAGATCGACTTGTGGGGAGACATCCGCAATGCCATCAGTTCGGCCGGTGCGTTGGCCGAAGCCAGCAAGGCCGACGTGGAATCCATTCGATTGAGTTTGCAGGCGCAGCTTGCCACAACCTATTTTCGCTTGCGTGGACTTGACTCGGAAATCAAGCTGTTGTCCGACTCCATCAAGGCCTATCAAAGCGAGCTGGATTTGATGCAGCACCGGCATGACGAGGGTATCGTTTCCGGCCTGGATGTGGCCCGTTCACTTGCGTTACTGGAACAGACCAAAGCCCAGCAAATGAGTGTCCTGGGACGCCGAGCATTATATGAACACGCAATTGCCGCCTTGTTGGGACAATCGGCTTCAAGTTTTTCAATTCCAACGGCGGAATTGATTGCTGTGTACCCCTCTATTCCTTCCACCCTGCCGTCCCAGGTACTGCAACGCCGGCCCGACATCGCGGCGGCCGAGCGTCGGGTGGCAGCGGCTAATGCCGAGATTGGCGTGGCGCGCGCGGCATTTTTTCCGACAATTTCCCTGGGGGCTCTGGGAGGATTCCAGAACATGGGCGCCGGCGCATTGCTGACAGCGCCCAACAGCTTCTGGACGCTTGGCCCCTTGGCGTTTTTTAACATTTTTGATGCGGGGTTGCGTGAGGCAGCGGTGCAAAGTGCCACTGCCAAGACCGCAGAGTCCACAGCCCTATACCGGATTACAGTGCTGAAGGCCTTCAGGGAAGTGGAAGACAACCTGGCGTTGCTGCACTATCTGGGAGAAGAAAACAGACATCAGACCCTGGCCGTGGGTGCGGCCCGCCGTACTTACAACCTGGCGATGAACCGTTACCGGGAAGGGGCCGTGAGCTACCTGGAAGTGATCGATGCGGAAAACATCAAGTTGCGCACGGAGCAGGTGGAGTTGAGTATTGAAACCGACCGCATGCTGGCGAGTGTTGGCCTGATTCGCGCCATTGGCGGTGCCTGGTAGATTGTCGTAGGAAACAGAACGATATTAATATCCCCATCCAGGGGTATCTATTAAGGACGGCATCGCATGTACGAGCTTGTCAAGCTGGCGCTGCGGCGTCCGTATACCTTCACTGTCGTAGCGATCCTGATCCTCATTTTTGGACCTCTGGCCGCGCTGCGTACGCCCACCGACATTTTTCCGGATATTCGCATTCCAGTCATTAGTGTCGTCTGGACCTATACGGGAATGCAGCCTGATGACATGGCAGGGCGTGTGGTTTATGGCTATGAGCGTGCTCTCAGTTCCACAGTCAATGACATTGAGCACATCGAATCACAATCCCTGCCAGCGTACGGAATTGTCAAGATCTTCTTTCAACCCAGCGTGGATATTCGTACTGCGACCGCCCAGGTGGCCTCTATTTCCCAGACGGTACTAAAGCAATTGCCGCCAGGGATCACCCCCCCCCTCATCCTTAATTATAACGCCGCAACAGTGCCTATCCTTCAACTCGCACTGTCCAGCCAAAGCCTTTCTGAACAGAAGTTATTCGACATGGGCCAGAATTTTATCCGGCCCCAACTTGCTACCGTTCCTGGGAGCGCCGTTCCATCACCTTATGGCGGAAAAGTGCGCCAGATCCAAGTTGATTTGGACCCCCATGCTATGCAATCCATGGGAGTGTCTGCAAACGATGTGGGCAATGCGCTGGCTTCGCAAAACCTCATTATCCCGGCGGGGACTGAAAAAATTGGCAAGTTTGAATACAACATCAAATTGAACGACAGCCCGAACGAGTATCAAAAGCTGAACACCCTGCCCATCAAGCAAGTCAACGGCGCGACCATTTTCATGCGGGACGTCGCCCACGTGCGGGATGGATATCCTCCCCAGATCAACATCGTCAGAGTGGATGGCGTCCGCTCCGTGTTGATGACCATTCTCAAGAACGGATCAAATTCAACCCTGGATATCATTTCCGGAATCAAGGTGTTGGTGGCCCGGCTCAAAATGGAGCTACCCAAGTCGCTCAGAATGGAGATTGTCGGCGACCAATCCCTGTTTGTGCGGGCGGCAGTATCCAGCGTGATCAGGGAGGGAGTGATTGCGGCCGCATTAACCAGCCTGATGATCCTGCTCTTTCTGGGGAGCTGGCGTTCGACCGTCATCATCTCGGCTTCCATACCACTGGCTATCCTGTCCTCCATAGCCGTGCTGTCGGTCATTGGAGAAACCTTGAATGTCATGACACTTGGTGGGCTGGCACTGGCAGTGGGAATATTGGTGGACGATGCCACGGTCACGATCGAAAACATCAACTGGCATCTGGAACAAGGCAAACAGGTTCAGACCGCCATTCTGGATGGAGCCCGTCAGATTGTGACGCCGGCATTAGTTTCTCTGCTCTGCGTGTGCATCGTGTTCGTGCCGATGTTTTTCCTTACGGGTGTGCCACGATACCTGTTTGTGCCCATGGCTGAGGCGGTAATGTTTGCTTTGGTGGCCTCCTTCTTGTTGTCCCGTACATTTGTTCCGACTGCTGCCTTCTTTCTTTTGAAGCCCCAGGCGACGCATTCACCAGGATCAAACAACCCGTTGATGCGGTTCCAGAAGGGGTTTGACAAGAAATTTTCAGCTTTCAGGAATCATTATCGCGAGTTGCTCGAACTGGCGATGCAACACCAAAAGCTGTTCGTTGCCGGCTTTATGACCGCAGTCCTGTTGTCTTTTCTGCTATTGCCTTTTCTGGGCCGTAATTTCTTTCCTGCCGTGGACAGTGGCCAGATCAAAATTCATGTGCGTGCCCAGGTGGGAACACGGGTGGAGGAAACCGCCAGGCTTTTCGATGATGTCGAAGAGGCGATTCGAAGAGAAATACCCAAAGCGCAACTTTCCAGCATCGTAGACAACATTGGCTTGCCCGTCAGTGGCATCAATCAGTCTTACAGCAATACGGGAACGATAGGGCCCCAAGATGGCGATATCCTGATCTCGCTTAATGCAACACATTCACCTACCGAGGATTACGTCAGGACATTTAGGACGATTCTGCCGGAGAAGTTTCCAGGCACTTCCTTTGCTTTCTTGCCGGCGGACATCGTTAGCCAGATTCTCAACTTCGGG
>JAGWPH010000276.1 GCA_028870615.1 Betaproteobacteria bacterium | reverse complement strand
CAAAAGCCTTCAGCCTGCATCAGGAAACGACCACTTCACCATCGAACTTGGTGCCAAGATTGTCGACAGCGTTAATGCCAACTTTGTCGCCAGGCTTGGCATCTTTTATCCTGAAACCAATAAAGGGGTTTTTTGCAATTCCTATACCCCACTGCGCATCCAGCACTATCTTGCCATTCAACGTGGCAATGACCTGATTGATAAAGTGTGCCGGTATCAATTTATCGGTTTTTGTATCCTTGCGCAGCCCGGTTTCCATGTCATGTTGGATCAGCACTTTCACGTCAACAATACCGCCTTCCATTGTCGCGCGCATTTTCATCGCTTCAGCCATGTTCATATCCTTTTCTGGTTGTCAAATTAACTATTGCCAATAGCGTCCAGATGTTAACCAAATGATGCGTCCTAACGACTTGAATGCAAGAGACAATACGGTATGTTTTTCTTATCACGATTTGAGATATGCAGCTTGACTTGCGTGGCAACATCCCCGGTTTCATCCATGTCTCAAAAATTGGTAGACTGGATCAGCCGCCACAACCACCGATCGTAACTTTCACTTCGCGGCTGTTGGTGTAATTTATTCCGCCCGCTTTCACCGACACACGCACGATGGAAGTCTTGGCCATTTTGATGCGCGTGGAGATGTACGGCTCGGCACCATTTGAGAATTTAAAATCGGCAATCATCGGCGTAGGATTCTTTTCCACGAATATTGCCATAGAGGTCGTTCCGCGGATATTGCTGGTGGCGGATATCGGCACCACAGCACCATTTTCAGCGATATCCGGCGCCTTGATCAGGATATCACTACTCTCGGTGGCTCCGCCGTAACCTGAATTATTTATGGCATCGGCAGGGTTCTTGGATGTGAATGCGCGGCTATTCCAAGTCGCGGCAAATACCGTTACTGGTTTAAGCAAAGCTGCGGCGATCGCGATCGCGACCGTTCCGACGACACCAGCATTTTTCAGGAACGCTCTACGTAATTTATTCATAACGCACCTTTCAAATTTGAATTCAACTTAAAGACCTTGTATGTAATCAGTAACCAGATCGATTTCATGTTCCGTTAGTATCTTGTTCCTGCCAAAAGGCGGCATCGAGGTATCGGGGTTGTATACGGTGGCGTCCCAAATCCTGGCGCGCAATTTGGCACGATCGGGATAACGCTCCTTCATATTCACAAGGGGGGGGCCAATATTACCCGGCGACTCGGCCTTGGGCTCGCCGGGTATCGCATGGCATGCGAGACAATTACCCTTTACACTGTCGAAAGCCAAACTCCGGCCATCAGATGGTTCTGTAATCCCCCCCTCTGCAAATGCCAGACTTGCTACGCACAAAGATGCTATTACGGAGAACAAAATAGTCGATTTAATATGCATAACCTCCTCCTTTTAGTCAGACGTTCGCCGTCAATAAATCTTCTGTGAAGCGATACATCTGAGCGTTGCAATAGTCAGACATGGCTCCGTTTGCTTGGACTGAATTAATTTTCTAAAAGTGGAAGCCGTGCGCCTGATGCCTATGCTGTCATAGGGTTCTGCAACGTTTATTTTTTTTGGGCCGCATCGAAACTAAAACGGGTTTGCAAAGGCTTCTGGCCATTCATGGTGATTGTGGCAATTGCCTTCACTGAATCTCCGTATTTAATTTTTGAGTTCTTTCCAATAAGTGTATTTTCACCGCCAGGAATGAGTTCTATCGTTATGATACCCCCGCTTGTTATGAATTTTACGTTGCCGGTTGCGCCCGAGGTCGATTGTGGCTTATCACCATGGTCTGTTACCCACATATGCACTTCACCGTTGATCAGAACCATTTCGAAATGGTATTGCTCTGCCATGCGAAGCTTGCCGCCATGCGCACCTGTAATCGTTTCCAGATATTCATTGCTATGAGCGAATGAAGTCGTGGGCAAACTTGTCAAAACAAAACAACCAAGCAGCAATAACAACTGAAGATAGCGCGTATTTAATCGGTTCATTTCTCGCTCCGATAAAAACAACTTGTCGCTGCGCGAGCGGGCAATGGCACAAAGATGAGCTATACCGAGGTGCTACGCGATGCCTTCATACCCTCCCAATCCCTCGGTACCACCACATGGTCATGATGGCCGCCCGGACTGGGGAGACGCGCTTCGATTTTGTTGTTATCGACATTAATGACAACCAAGCCCGACTCTCCGCCCTGATTCCCGCTATACACGGTCGTCATGTACTTGCCATCCACCGTGCAATCGCAGGTGTGGGGATCGGGGCCGGTATCCCATTTGTGCACCACTTCCCAGTTCTTGGTATCCACCTTAGCGATATAGCCATTGTTGGGTTTCCGTGCCCACATAGTGAAATAGGCCCAGCGCGAGTTCGGCACATTGCCCATGTGCAATGGCAAATATTTATTGCCGAAACCCTCGACAAAGTTTTCCTTCTTCCATTTGAGCGGATCCGGGTCGGTTGACCGATAAACTCCGATGTTGTTCTGCAGCACATTGTTACAGGCCAGAAAATACTCACCGCTTGTCAAAAAGCCGGCTTCGTGCAAAGGGGTCAGCACAGAGGGCACTGAAAAAGTCCAGGTAAACCCTTGCTGTTTCACCAGAGGAAAGTTGTCTGGCGAACCTTTTGCGGTAGAGAGCAATGCTTTCACTTCCCATGTATTGGTATCGACAACCGCACAGCAACCCAAGCGGCGAATCAGTATCGCACCCAGCGGCAGTGTGGGATGCCAAGTAAATGCATCAACAAATACCGCAGTCGGATCGGCAGGCATCAACTCTTCGCCCAACATTGCTTCATGCGAGGTTTTCATGCCCTTACGCCCCTGAAAATCGAACATACCGGTAGCCGGATCGGGGAATACATGGCTGATGTTGACTTGGCGTGCAATGGGATCGTAATCAGCGCGCAGCGCCTTGACAATTTTCGGGTTGTCGTCGATTGTCGTAATTAATACCATGTCTTTCTGCCCATCGGCAAAGGCAACATATTTCTTTGCATTCTCGCCCACACCGATCGAAACATGTACGCCCAGCGCCATCCCCGTGGTTGCTGCGATATCGTTCACAACGTAAATTGAGTCCTGCTTACCCGATCCATCGTAACGCAACTTGAACATTTTGAAGTCACCGCGATCACGCCACTCCGGAGAGTTTTCGTTAACGTAAGGCGCCATCGGCGGTTGCATAGTCTGATAAAAGTCGAAACCTACGTAAGGGTCAGCCGAGGGCAAAGCGGCGATATGATGCGGAATCGGCATATTGACTCCGGTCAGGCCATAGTTGAACCAGGCCAGCGTTTCCGGAACGGCGAGATCCATGGCCTGCACCGTGCCGTTGTACTTACCTGGAAGCAGAATGACATTACCTTCAAATTTACTAAAAAACTCGGCTTGAGCTTCACCCGCAGAATTGTGACGTGCGGCGAAACTGGATTCAGCCAACATTCCGCCCGCACTGGCCAAGCCAGCGGCAAGCGTTCCTTTAATAAAACCACGCCGAGAGATAGACACCTGAGATTCCTCCTTAAATATGACCGAACACGCAACTTACCTTGAGTTGTGCATTGCTTTAAATATCGCCTTTTTTCCAATGCTGCGGGCCGACAAATATTTTCTCTATTGCGCCCTTGTCATTCACCAGGAATGACGTTGGTAATCCGCGAAATGCCAGACGATTAGAGAGACCAGTCGGGCTTAAGGCATCGTTCGGTGCGACATACATCGGCCGCTTCAAGCCATGTTCCTTTGCAATCAACCGCACTGTGCTGACCGTTGCGCTAATCGCCCTCTTCTGCCCACCTTCGAGCGCAACTCCGACAGTATCGGCGTTGACAAATACCAGGTTCACCTTTGGTGCGTTTTTGTTGACGAAGTCCTCGATGCGCATCAATTCGTTAACTGAAACCGGAACAGCAGAGATGAAGAAGACGACCAGAGAGCGCTTCTTCTCAATAACAGTGCCAAAATCCACTTTCGCGCCCTGAACGTCAAAGGCCGCGAAATCTGTGGGTAGGGTAGATCCTATTTTAAGCGGCGCCTGGTAAACTTCCCCACCGACCTGTTCCGCCGTCGGAAACGTTCCATCCGTACTATCCGCGTGCGCAAACAAGGTAGTAGTACCCATCACCAATCCTATTGTCACCAAACCGGCGGCAAACCCGTGTCGCCGCATGCCCAACCATGCTTGGCGTTGTAGCTGAACGTTGTTAATCATTAAGTAATCTCCTCGAATTACGGTTCAATTATGAACAAATTGAATTGGCCCAAGCTCAGGCAACCGACGGTCGGCAAAGCAAATAATCTTGCAATCTCGATTCCGATTCCTACTAACCTGCAAACTACCGAGCAAGGGTTATGCCAATTTTAATATCCTTTATAAACAGTATGTT
>JAGWPH010000275.1 GCA_028870615.1 Betaproteobacteria bacterium | reverse complement strand
CGGATTCCCCCCCCTCTCCTACCGGACACCGCATCAGAATGGCGGTCACTTGCCATGACTGGTTTCTGCGATGGGCCGGCTTCCTTTCTCCACCTTTCTGCCGAAGTTGTCACTTTGCTTCAGGATGCCCGCCCGGCCTGGGCTCAAACATTATTGAGGAGAATTTTCCATGAAAGGCTACCAGATTACTTTCTTCACCCAGCAGAATCGCACTCATCACCACAAACCGTTGGCCGAGTGGCTCATGCTTGCTGCTCGTGATCTCGGGTTACATGGTGCGACCATCATCTCTGCCAGCGAGGGTTTTGGTGAGCATCGCCGCATTCATTCGGCACACTTTTTTGAATTGGCCGACCAACCGCAGGAGATCATCATTGCCGCTAGCGGGGAGGAAACGGAACGCCTGTTCGCCTTACTGAAAAAGGAGGAAGTGCATCTTTTTTATGTCATGACGCCGGTAGAGTACGGATCTCTGGGAGTGGCGGGAAAATGACCGAAATATGGGCACAAGCCGCTTTGTGGCTGGGGTTGGCACTGCTTGCTTCTCTCCTGTCCATCTGGCTGCGTATGGCGACTGCACTGTCCGAAATAGTGGTGGGCACCGTGGCCCAGCTCCTCATTGGCGCCACACTGGGCGAAGCAATTCTGGCCGGAGACGCGACCTGGATCAAGTTCCTGTCCGGGGCTGGAGCAATTCTGCTGACCTTCCTTGCAGGAGCGGAGCTGGATCCAGCCGTGTTCCGACGCAAGTGGAAAGAGGCCACTGGTATTGGGCTAGTCGGCTTTGCTGCTCCGTTTGTTCTTTGCACGGTGGCGGCACATTGGTTGCTGGGCTGGGGTACTCAGCAGAGCTGGCTGGCTGGCATTGCCATGTCGACCACTTCGGTGGCGGTGGTCTACGCGGTGATGTTGGAGTTTGGCTTCAACACTACCGATTATGGCAAGACCGTGCTGGCAGCCTGCTTCGTCAATGATTTGGCGACGGTGGTGGCTCTTGGGCTGGTGTTCTCGCCATTTACCTGGAAGACACTGGTGTTTATCGTCGTAGGCACGGCAGCCTTCGTCATATTGCCCTGGCTTACCCCGCGTTTTTTCAAGCGCTTCGGCAATCGACCTTCGGAACTGGAGGCCAAGTTTCTCATGTTTTGCCTGTTCGGCCTGGGCGCCCTGGCGGGCTGGGCTGGTAGCGAGGCGGTGCTGCCTGCTTATCTGGTGGGTATGGTGCTGGCAGGCACAGTGGGTAAAGATCACGTCCTGGTCCGGCGGTTACGCACCCTGACCCTGGGGCTGTTGACGCCGTTCTATTTCATTCGCGCCGGATCACTGGTTTCCTTGCCGTCCCTGGTGGCTGCGCCCCTGGGCTTTGTAGTGTTATTGCTAACCAAGATGGTCGCAAAGATGGCGGGTGTATTCCCGGCTACCCGCTTCTACCGGTCACCATGGCGAGAGGGTATGTACACTACCCTGCTCATGTCTACAGGGCTTACCTTCGGCACGATTTCGGCTCTGTTCGGACTGTCACACGGCATTATCGACCAGGGGCAATACTCGGCCGTGGTGGCTGCGGTGGTCGGCAGCGCAGTGGTGCCTACTTTAATCGCCAACGCTTTCTTCCTGCCCCGGCATCTGCTTCGGAGCGCGGATAATGACGCTCCTGTTTAGGAGGATGCATCATGTTTGATAAGATACTCGTGGCATACGACGGTTCCGACGCAGCGGCAAAAGCTTTCGATCTTGCCCTAGATTTGTCGAGGAAATACAGCGCAGAACTGAAAGTACTGGCGGTAGCACGCCCCCCGGAATTTGGCGACGAAGTGGAAACAGAGGCTGTGCTGGAAAACTCGCGCAAGCATTACCAGTATGTCCTGAGACCCATCAGGGAGCGACTTGCGGCTAGTGGGCTGAAGTTCCAGATCGAGATTGGCGTTGGGCATCCGGCGGAACACATTGTCATAGGTGCGGAACAGTGGGGGGCAAAGCTCATCGTGCTCGGTCATCGCGGCAAGGGACTGATGGGGCGCTGGCTACTGGGCTCAATCGCGAAGCAGGTCATGCATCACGCCACATGCGCCGTGCTGGTGGCCCGTTAGCACGCTTACTGGGCACGGGCGGCTCCTCCCACTTGCAGTCAGTCTGATTTGACACGGAGACCACTCCGGGAACGTGCGCGGCAAGTGGAGCCATCCTTGCCTGAGGCCTCAAAACCCATTATAGTGCAGCGCATGAACAGCGCCTATCTCAGCATTGCATCATGTCTTCCGCACAGCCTGTCGGCTTCGCTGCTGCGCCCCGCGCGCTAAAATCCACTACCCACTCCTTGCGCATGGCCCGTACCTCCAGACATTTTCTGGGAGTTCCGCGTTGTTGAATCAGTTTTATGGAGCAGATCATGACCCGACAATTGATCATTTTTGATACCACCATGCGCGATGGCGAGCAAAGCCCGGGCGCTTCCATGACGCGTGAAGAAAAGGTCCGGATCGGTCGCCAGCTGGAGCGCTTGCGCGTGGACGTGATCGAGGCGGGCTTTCCTGCGGCCAGCCAGGGGGACTTTGAATCGGTCAGGGCCGTAGCCTCCGTCATCAAGGACTGTACGGTATGCGGACTGGCACGTGCCCAGGAAACCGATATCAAGCGCGCAGGCGAAGCCATTGCTCCCGCTGCATCGGGACGGATTCATACGTTCATTGCCACTTCGCCTATTCATATGGAAAAGAAGTTGCGCATGACGCCGCAGCAAGTGATGGAAGCTGCCGTCAAGGCGGTGACGCTGGCACGCAGCTATACCGATGACGTGGAATTTTCCTGCGAAGACGCCGTGAGGTCTGATCCCGATTTCATGTGCCGGGTCATCGAAGCGGTCATCAAGGCGGGTGCGCGCACGATCAATATTCCAGACACCGTGGGGTATGCCATTCCGTTTCAGTATGGCGCCCTGATTGAAAGCCTGATCACCCGCGTCCCCAATTCAGACCAGGCCATTTTTTCGGTACATTGTCACAATGACCTGGGCCTGGCCGTTTCCAACTCGCTCGCTGCGGTGCTGGCGGGGGCGGGGCAGGTGGAATGCACCATCAACGGTTTGGGCGAACGTGCAGGGAACGCAGCGCTCGAGGAAATCGTGATGGCGCTTAAAACCCGGCGCGACGTCTTCAATCTTGATACACGTATTGATGCCACTCAAATCGTCCCGGCCAGTCGCCTGGTCTCCACGATCACCGGGTTTCCGGTGCAACCCAACAAGGCGGTGGTGGGTGCCAATGCGTTTGCCCATGAATCCGGCATTCATCAGGATGGCGTGCTCAAGCACCGCGAAACTTACGAAATCATGCGTGCCGAAGATGTGGGCTGGAATGCCAACAAGCTGGTGTTGGGAAAACATTCCGGCCGTTCTGCTTTCAGGGCGCGTCTCGCCGAGTTGGGAATTGAACTGGATTCAGAAGTTGCCGTCAATGCGGCATTCCAGCGCTTCAAGGAATTGGCCGACAAGAAACACGAAATCTTCGATGAGGACATTCACGCCATTGTCAGCGAAGAATTGACCGAACCGCAAAACGAACATTATGGCCTGGTGTCCCTCATGGCGCACAGCGAGACCGGCGAATCGCCGCAAGCGCGTCTGGTAATTGCTTCGGGGGGACAGGAGCAACAGACACAGTCCAGCGGCAGCGGTCCGGTCGACGCAGCATTCAAGGCCATCGAAAAGGTGGTCAACAGCGGTGCCGAGCTGCAGTTGTATTCAGTCAACAACATCACCAGCGGCACAGAATCGCAAGGAGAAGTGACTGTCCGGTTGTCCCGTGGCGGACGTATCGTCAACGGCCTTGGGGCGGATACGGATATCGTTGTAGCCTCAGCCAAAGCTTACCTGAGTGCGCTCAATAAGCTGGATGCGCGCACCGAGCGGGTCAGCCCCCAAGTGTGACATGAAAAATTTTATGGGTTTTTTGTGGTACGTGGCGCACAAATTTCAGCGCGATCGTTGCATGCAGTCAGCCTCGAGTCTGACCACCACAACGCTGTTTGCCCTGGTTCCGCTGGTGACTATCAGCATCAACCTGTTCTCCTTGTTTCCGGAGTTTACGAAAGTCAGCCAGGCGGTACGGGGCTTTTTACTGGCCAATATGTTGCCCGATGCCGCCAGCCGGATCATCGGGGTGTACATGACCCAGTTCTCCAGCCACGCTTCGCAATTAACCTACGCAGGACTGGCAGTGCTGATGGCAACGGTGTTGTCCCTGATCATTACCGTAGACCATACATTCAACGCCATCTGGGGCACGGCACCCAAACGCCCCTGGCTTTCACGATTGCTGATTTATGCCGTGTTGATTCTGGTGGGCCCACTGCTTCTGGGACTGAGTTTGTGGGGAGCCAGTCTGGTTGTCAGCACGTCCATGGGTTGGGCCGGGGAGGGCAGTCGCGCCACCCAGAATGCCCTGAAGGGGCTTTCAGTGGCGGTACTGGCCGCAGGGTTGGCCCTGGCTTATTACAAGGTGCCCGGTCGCCCGGTCAAAGGCTGGCATGCCCTGTTGGGAGGCGGGCTGGCTGCGCTGGTGTTCGAGGTGATGAAAAACGGGTTTACCCTGTTCATTGCCTACTTCTCGAGCTACACATTGGTCTATGGGGCCTTTGCCGCCTTCCCCATTTTTCTGCTGTGGATTGATCTGTCCTGGTCTGTCGTATTGTTTTGTGCCGTACTGACCGCGAGCCTCCCGCTCTGGCGTCACCAGGCCTGGCGCGTTGCCGAAAGCGAACCTCAGCCCGAACGGCCCTGATCCAGTTTTTCCTGCACCCGCGTCAGTGCCTGCGCGAGCGGTAACTTGTCGGCACTGGCATCGCGCCGCCCCTGGACTTCGACCAGCCCCTCTTTCAGCCCGCGCTCGCCCACGACGATGCGCGTTGGGATGCCGATCAGTTCCTGGTCGGCCAACATCACGCCGACCCGCTCGTCCCGATCATCGAACAAGACCTCAATGCCTGCTTTGGTGAGGGTTTCATAGAGGGACTCTGCGGCTTCCCGAACCAGTGGACTTTTGTTGATTCCGATGGCGATCAGGGCCACCTGGAATGGTGCCATGGCGAGGGGGAAACAGATGCCGCGTTCATCATAGTGCTGTTCAATGGCTGCAGCCACGATGCGGCTGACACCGATGCCATAACATCCCATTTCGGCGACGTGTGACCGGCCCGCCTCGTCCAGATAGCTGATGGCCATGGCTTCAGAATATTTGGTACGCAACTGAAACACATGGCCCACTTCAATGCCGCGGCAGAGCTCCAGCACCCCCCGGCCATCGGGGGAGGGATCGCCCACGACGACATTGCGCAAGTCCGCCACTTGTGAAGGCTCTGGCAAATCGCGTCCAAAGTTGACATGGATGAGATGGTATCCTGCTTCATTGGCGCCGCACACAAAGTCGGACAGCACCATGGCAGCGCGATCGGCAATGAGGGTGATGCCGCGACCTTCAAGGCCCACAGGGCCCAGATAGCCTTTGACCGGGCCCAGCCATTCGTGAATCTCGGCATCGTTGGCGAGGCGCAACCCGTCCATCAGTTTTCCGGCTTTGGCTTCATTGAGTTCGTGATCGCCGCGTAACAGCAGCAGATAGGGTTTTTGGCCGTTGGCCATCACCAGCAGGGATTTCATGACCTGGTGCAGCGGGACGCCCAGCAATTGGGCCACCTCGAGGCAACTGGTGCATTGTGGGGTGGCCACTTTTTCAAGGGCGCCGGTTGGCGCCGCCCGCACGGTGTCCGGGGCAACCGCTTCAGCCAATTCGATATTGGCGGCATAGTCGGATTGGGGGCAATAGGCGATGGCATCCTCACCCGAATCAGCCAACACATGGAATTCGTGAGAGCCCGAGCCTCCAATGGCGCCGGTATCTGCAGCCACGGCCCGGAATTTTAATCCCAGTCGGGTGAATATTCTGGAATAGGTATCCATCATGGCGGCATAAGTCTGTTCCAGGCTCGCGAGGTTGGTATGGAACGAGTAGGCGTCCTTCATCACGAATTCGCGTGCGCGCATGACGCCAAAACGGGGGCGGATTTCGTCTCTGAACTTGGTCTGGATTTGATAGAAATTGAGCGGCAGCTGGCGATAGCTGCGGATTTCGCGCCGGGCAATGTCGGAGATCACTTCCTCATGCGTGGGGCCGTAGCAGAAATCGCGGTCATGGCGATCCTTGATCTTCAACATCTGCGGACCAAACTTGTCCCAGCGGCCTGTCTCCTGCCAGAGTTCAGCGGGAATCACCGTCGGCATCAACACCTCCAGGGCGCCGCTACGATCCATTTCTTCGCGGACAACGGTCTCCACTTTGCGCAATACGCGCAATCCCAGGGGCATCCAGGTATAGAGTCCGCTGCCCAGACGACGAATGAATCCAGCGCGCAGCATCAGGCGATGGCTGATCAGTTCGGCTTCGGCCGGCGCTTCTTTGAGGGTGGACAGAAAAAATTGGGAGGCGCGCATGTTTCGTTCGAAAAGTAAAATTAAACCGTGATTCTAGCCCACTTCGCCCCGACACCGGAGCCAGATAATCCAGTTTCATCGTGTCAGGCGAGGAGGGTGCTGCCGTGGCTCCAAAAATACTTCCCGTCATCGGGGCATTTTTATTGCTGGGGGGCTGTGCAGATGGCAACCCATGGTTTGGCCTCGCGGCTTCCAGCCGCTTGCAGCAACCCAGCCAGACCCTGACCCGTGCCGCGCCTTCCCCCGGGCCCGGGGAAACCCTGGTCAATACGGCGCCGATTCGCCGGATTTCCCTGGTTGTTCTGCATTCGGAGGCCACGCTGCAATTGCTCATCAAAAGCAGGAAAGTAACGCTCCAGTCGCCGGATGACTTTATCCTGCAGTCCCGTCGCCTTGAGAAGACCTTGAGCCTTGACAATTCAGATTGGGTTTTCGTGGGCTATGGAGTTACCGTGCCCGCCTTGGGGTGGGACGACTATCAAAATCGGGACATGCACGGCAAGACAGTGATCATGCTGGCGGGCGCCCCTTCCATTCCTGACGGTACCCAGGTTTCGTCCCAAGCCGCGCTTAGGCATCCAGTGGCTCTCAATCTGGGCCATTGGCGCACCAAGTTCGACAATGCGCAGCGCCATGGCGCTGCATTGGCCATCATTCTGCATGACCCCAAGATCGAGGGTGTCGGTTACGACCGTCTGTTAGAATTCCGGGATGTGGTCATGGCCGCTCCGGCACAAGAAGCGCCAGAGACGTTGATGGCATTTGGCTGGATGCCCGAAGTTCGGGCGGCGAACTGGTTGAAACGGGCCGGGGTTCACTGGGATACCCTTAAACGGAAGGCCGGCATGGCCAACTTCAGTCCGATCGATCTACCCATCCAAAGCCATTTACAGATGGCCAATCGCTGGCGTGAAATGGACATCACGGTACCAGAGTAAATCGTTGTCAGCCCAGGATAACCAGATTGTCCCGGTGAATCAGTTCTTCTTCGTCGATGTATCCCAGTATGGATTCAATGGCCTCTGAAGGTTGCTTCAGAATTTTTGCTGTTTCATCAGCGTCGTAGTTGATCAGCCCACGGGCGATTTCATGCGCATCCTCATCCAGGCAACACACCAATTCGCCGCGTTCAAAACTGCCGGATACGGCAGTGACGCCAATGGGCAAGAGACTCTTGCCTTCTGTGCTGAGTGCCCGTACGGCACCCCGATCCAGGGTCAGTTGCCCTTTGATTTGCAAGTGATCGGCCAGCCACTGTTTTTTGGCAGTCAACGTTTGGGTTGCTGCAGAAAGTTGCGTGCCAATGGATTCGCCTTTGGCCAGGCGCTCCAGGACACGAGGTTCGTGTCCTGAGACGATGGCCGTGTGCGCCCCGCTGCGCGCAGCGCGTTTGGCGGCAGTAACTTTTGTGATCATGCCACCGCGACCCACATTGCTGCCCACGCCACCGGCCATTTCTTCCAGATGTGGGTCGCCGGCCTGCGCCTCTTGCACCAGTTGGGCGGTCGGGTCACGCCGGGGGTCGGCAGTGAACAGACCGGCCTGGTCGGTCAAAATAATCAGGCCGTCGGCTTCAATCAGGTTGGTGACCAGGGCCCCCAGGGTATCGTTGTCCCCTACGCGGATTTCATCGGTGGCAACGGTGTCATTTTCATTGATGATTGGCACCACGCCCAGTTGCAGCAGGGTGCGCAGCGTGGAGCGCGCATTCAGATAGCGCTTGCGGGCTGCCAGATCTTCGTGGGTCAATAGAATTTGCGCAGTGCGGATCTGGTGCTCGGCAAAGCAGGATTCCCACACCTGGGCCAGCCCCATTTGCCCCACGGCAGCGGCGGCCTGCAACATATGCAGGGCTTTTGGGCGTTCATTGAGCCCCAGTCGTTGCATACCTTCGGCGACGGCACCGGATGAGACCAGTACCACTTCCTTATGTTGCTGCCGGAGTACGGCAATCTGCGCAACCCAGCTGGTGATGGCGCTTTGATCCAGCCCCCGCCCTTCGTTGGTCAGCAGGCTGCTGCCGATTTTGACCACCAGACGCCGTGCGTCGCGGACAAAGGAAGTCATTGTGCGTCCTCCGAAGGATATTCCCGTTCTTCGATGGTCTCCGCTGCAGGTTCCGGGGGGCGCGAAGCTTCAATGGATTCCATGATGGCGTAGCATACCTCGCGGCAACCCTGACCGGTCAAGGCGGAAATTTCGAATATCCGTGCTTCAGCTCCGAGGTCATTTTCAAACAGGCTGCGCACGGCTTTCAGGCCTTCCTCATCGAGCATGTCTGCCTTGTTGAGAATAACCCAGCGCGGCTTTTGATACAGGGCTTCATCATATTTGCGCAGTTCAGCAACCAGGGCATGGGCTTGGCCCAGGATGTCCACGGATTCATCCATCGGAGCGCAGTCGATGATATGGAGCAACAGGCGCGTGCGTGCCAGATGTCGCAAAAATTGATGTCCCAGGCCGGCACCCTCGGCAGCACCTTCGATCAGACCGGGAATATCAGCGATCACAAAGCTGCGGGCGTCGTCTACACGGACCACACCCAGATTGGGATGCAGTGTGGTGAATGGATAGTCGGCCACTTTGGGCCGTGCTGCGGAAACCGCGCGAATGAAGGTGGACTTCCCGGCATTGGGGTAGCCCAACAGGCCCACATCGGCCAGCACTTTAAGTTCCAGATGGAGTTCAAACGATTCCCCCGGCTCGCCCCGGGTAAACTGGCGCGGGCTGCGGTTGGTGCTGGATTTGAAGTGAAGGTTGCCCATGCCCCCGTTGCCGCCTCGTGCAAGCAGTGCCTTTTCTTCATGTCGGGTCAGGTCGGCGATGCGCTCGCCGGTCTCCAGATTGATGACGAGCGTCCCGACAGGGACGCGCAAGACAATATCTTCTGCGCCCTTGCCGTTGCAGTCCGAGCCTCGACCCTGTTCGCCATTCTTGGCGCGATGGATCCGGGCATAACGGTAGTCCACCAAGGTATTGATGTTGCGATCGGCAACCGCCCAGATGCTTCCCCCCCGACCACCATCTCCGCCGTCAGGACCTCCTTTGGGGATGTATTTTTCACGGCGAAAGCTGGCCGACCCATCACCGCCCTTGCCGGCATGGACTTGAATGTTGGCTTCGTCGATGAACTTCATAAATAAAAAAGCCCTATCGGTTGATAGGGCTTTCCTGGAAAAGGGGTGAGCCCTTAAGCCGCTTGGGTAACAGGTTCGATCACAACGATCTTGTCCTGCAACACGCCTTTGGTGCGGAAAACCACGCGACCAGCCACTTTGGCAAACAGCGTATGGTCCTTGCCCATGCCGACATTGGGGCCGGGATGGATACGGGTGCCGCGCTGGCGAACAATAATGCTGCCGGCGGAGACCAATTGACCGCCACAGGCCTTGACGCCCAGTCGCTTCGATTCGGAGTCGCGTCCGTTGCGGGAACTGCCCCCCGCCTTTTTATGTGCCATGGTTTAACCTCAACCTGCTGTAATGGTGTCGATTTGTACTTCAGTGAACCCCTGGCGGTGTCCCTGATGCTTCTGATAATGCTTGCGGCGGCGCATCTTGAAGATTTTGACCTTGTCATGCCGGCCATGGGCCAGCACCGTGGCCGAAACCTTGGCGCCATTGACCAGGGGGTGGCCGAAGGTGATGGCGTCGCCATCGGCAACCATCAACACCTGGTCCAGGTTGACCTGGGCGCCCACTTCCGCGGGAATCAGTTCGATTTTCAGTTTTTCGCCGGATTGAACGCGATATTGCTTTCCACCGGTTTTAATAACAGCGTACATGATGACGCTCCCTGCTTGTTCGGATCAATTAATCCGCGACTATACCTTTTTTCCGGCATTGTTGTCAAAACCAATCACCAGAAGCGGGGGAAAGTGAGGACTGCGTTGACAGAAGCCGGCGGCACTCCCTACCATTCCCAGATCACTGTCACATCACACAAGGCATTCATCCGTGAGTTTTGACCCAATCCGTCGGCTGATAGAAGAAGACATGGTAGAGGTCGACCGCGTTATTCGACAACGACTTCATTCTGACGTCGCACTGGTTCGTCAGGTTTCTGAATACATCATTCGCAGCGGTGGCAAGCGGCTGCGTCCAGTATTGACTGTGCTGGCCGCCAAGGCGTTGAACTATCGCGGCACCCATCACCATACTCTGGCCGCTGTGGTTGAATTCATCCACACCGCCACGTTATTGCATGATGACGTCGTGGACAGATCCGAAATGCGACGCGGCAAAACGACCGCCAATGAATTATTTGGGAATGCTGCCAGCGTGCTGGTGGGAGACTTTGTTTATTCCCGGGCATTCCAGATGATGGTATCGGTGGACGACATGCGGGTGATGCAGGTCCTGGCGGATGCGACTAACGTCATTGCCGAAGGCGAAGTATTGCAGTTGCTGAATTGCCATGATCCTGATGTGGATGAAGCGCGATATTTGCAGGTCATTCGATTCAAAACGGCCAAATTGTTTGAGGCCGCCGCGCGTCTGGGGGGCATCCTGGCGGATGCGTCGGAAGCCACCCAGGAAGCCATGGCAACCTTTGGTGCGCGTCTGGGCACGGCGTTCCAGATTATTGATGACGTGCTGGATTACTCCGGCGATCTTTCTGAAACCGGAAAAAACCTGGGGGACGATCTGGCTGAAGGGAAGGCCACCTTGCCGCTCATTTTTGTCATGCGCGAGGGAACGGCCGAGGATGCTGCAATCATCCGCCATGCCATTGTGGAGGGTGGCGTCGGCGAGATGGAAGCCGTGGTACACATCGTTCAGAAAAGTGGCGCCCTCGATTATGCCCGCCGCTGCGCAGAACGGGAGTCGGTAGCAGCCTGTGCAGCCCTGAATACCGTTGTGCCCCCCTCCGACTATCGCACTGCGCTCGAACAGCTGGCTCAGCTGGCAGTCCACCGTTCCAGTTAGTACGCCATCGTGCCCCTCCCTGTCGCCATTTTCAGGCATTATCCTACGGAGGGGCCCGGCTACTTCGGCGACTTTCTGGACCAACGGCAATACCCCTGGCAGTTGATTGCGCTGGATGAGGGGGCAGAAGTTCCGGATACCCCCGATGATTACGCCGGTCTGGTATTTATGGGCGGACCCATGAGCGTCAACGATGGGCTACCGTGGATTCCTCAGGTGTTGCACCTCATTCGGCAAGCGGTGGCCCGGAATATTCCGGTGTTGGGCCACTGTCTGGGTTCGCAATTGATGAGCAAGGCTTTGGGTGGGAGCGTTTCGCGCAATCCCCTCAAGGAGATAGGATGGGGCAAAGTAACTGTGCCAGGGACCTCTGAGGCGCGTCGTTGGTTTGGAGGGGTGGATGATTTCGAAGCGTTTCACTGGCATGGCGAGACCTGGAGCTTGCCTCCCGGGGTGGCACTGATCGCGAGCAGTCCCGCGTGCGCCCACCAGGCCTTTGCCCTCGGTCCCCATCTGGGTCTGCAGTTTCATGTGGAAATGACCGAACCGTATATACGGAAATGGTGCGTGGGTGGGCGGCGGGAAATCGAGGCCAGCGATAGTCCTGCAGTTCAGTCGGTGGACACCATTCTGGCGCAGATGCCAACACGGCTACCGGCACTCCACGCGGTGGCCGATGCGGTATATGCAACTTGGGTAAAAGGTTTGAAGCCCTAGCATTGCTGCTGGCACGGGTAGACGGGCTGGAGTAGAATGCGGAGCTTCGCTGTTGCATCGGCGCCAAATCGGGGTGTAGCTCAGCCTGGTAGAGTACTGCGTTCGGGACGCAGGAGTCGGAGGTTCGAATCCTCTCACCCCGACCAGTCAAACTGGTCCCAACAATTCCGGGAGAACGAAAGGCCATGATCAAGCCACTTCACGCAGGTCTTTCCCTCAAGGCAATTTTCTTCATTTCAATGCTGTTGTTTGCCGGCATGGCGCAAGCAATGCCATCGTCCTTCAAGCTGGATGAAGCGACCATTTCGGACATTCACGCAGCAATGAAAAGCGGCGCGTTGACCGCACATCAGCTGGTCGAACAATATTTTGCCCGGATCAATGCCTACGACCAGAATGGTCCGAAATTGAATGCGGTTATCCTCAACAATCCCAAGGCGTTGGCTGATGCCGATGCGCTGGATGCAGAATTTAAGAGAACAGGGAAGATGCGTTCCCTACAGGGCATTCCGGTACTCTTGAAGGACAATGTTGACACCGAAGGGCTGCAAACGACGGCTGGTTCCCTGAGTCTCAAAGGCCATATCCCAACCCAGGATGCCGTGATTGCCAGGAAGCTGCGCGATGCGGGCGCCATCATCCTTGCGAAAATGAACCTGCATGAATTTGCGGTATGGGGTGAAACGGTCAGTTCGCTGGGTGGACAGACGCTCAATCCGTATGATTTGACCAGAACTCCAGGGGGTTCCAGTGGTGGAACCGGCGCAGGTATCGCGGCAAATTTTGGAACCGTTGGCATCGGCACAGATACCGTGAACTCAATTCGTTCACCTGCCTCCGCCAACAGTCTGGTGGGTATCCGGCCTACGCTCGGATTGGTAAGCCGCACTGGAATCGTGCCCTATTCTTTCACTCAGGATACCGCCGGCCCAATTACGCGCACCGTAGCTGACGCAGCCAAGGTGTTGGATGTCATTGCCGGTTATGATCCGAAAGATGCCATCACCGCAACGGGTGTGGGTCATCAACCCAAAACCTACACGGCATTTCTTGACAGGCATGGCTTGAAGGGCGTGCGTATTGGTGTGTTGAAAAGCTTTTTCGGCGGCGGGCCAGAACACCAGCAGACCAATGCTGTGATCGGGCGCGCCATCCAAACCATGAAAAAGCGTGGTGCAACAATAATAACGCTCGATGATCCGATCGATGTCAACGATCTGGTCAACAAAACCAGCGTGCACCTCTACGATCTCGAGCGCGACTTGAATACCTACCTGAAAGATTTGCCCGCATCGTCTGAAGTGCATTCTCTGAAAGAGATCATCGCTTCAGGCAAATATCATCAGGGAATCGAAGCGAACATCAAAAAGGCGGTTACCCTCGATACCAACAGTGTCGAGTACAAGGATCGTCTTATCCGTCGTCAGCAACTGCAGCAACAGGTCCTTAAAATTATGGCGGATAACCAGCTTGACGCGATCATGTTTCCGCATCAGAAGCGCTTGGTGGTGCCTGTAGGGCAGACCCAGGTTGAACGCAATGGCGCCCTCGGATCAATTACCGGATTTCCCTCAATCGTGGTACCCGCTGGATTCTCGGAACCGACAGCAACTGCGCCGTTGGGTGTGCCAGTAGGCATGGAACTCCTGGGTCGCCCGTTTAGTGAGCCAACGTTGATCAGGATGGGTTACGACTTTGAGCAATCCACGCATTTGCGCAAACCTCCGGCCTCAACACCGCCCTTGATCTGATCTGCGTTTTGTCTGTATCGAAGGGCAAGGCACGCTGCCGTAGGAACAGAATACGCAGCAGTCCCCCGGTTTTGGCTTGAGCAGGGCGGCGCAGTTTGGGCATTCATAGAACCACTGGCAGGCATCGGTGGGCATGGTCAACATTTCCGCATGGCCACATTTCGGACAAGTCAGGAGGGATTCAAGTTGCTGGGGCATCATCGACTATGAAACCGTTTTGGCCAGGACGAATGCCGCTGCTGCTGCCGTGCCGCCGATCAGCAGTGTCTGCAGTGCACTGCGCAGACGCGGCGTTCCGCTAAAGTTTCCCTTGATGAAACCAAATAGTGCCAGCGCGATCAGCGTCACAGCGACGGAGTAAGGCAACGCTTCACCGACGCCAGGCGTCAGAAAGTAGGGAGCGATCGGAATCAGTCCGCCGGCAACATAGGCGCCGGCAATGGTTGCCGCACTTCGGGTTGCTCGTCCGGATTCCGGCTGCTCCATGCCAAGCTCAAAGCGCATCATAAAGCGTACCCAGGCCTCACGATCGGTCCGTAGTGCTGCGACCACTGGTGCGCACTGTTCTGCCGATACGCCGTAAGCTTCAAATACTTCCACGATTTCAGCGGCTTCCTGCTCGGGAATGGTTTGTATTTCCTGTCGTTCGCGCTGGAGTTCATGAGCATAGTGTTCTGCGTCACCACGCGCGGCGAGGTAGCCCCCCAGCCCCATGGCGACTGAACCGGCGGCGATTTCCGCGATACCGGCTGTGGTGATGATGTGGCTGGAAGCAACAGCGCCAGACAGTCCGGCTGCCAGGGCAAAGGGAACCGTCAGCCCATCCGACATGCCGATAACGATGTCGCGAATCGTGTCTGAGGCGCGAAAATGAGTTTCCACGTGTGGGTTGTGTGTCATGAATTACCCCCCTCGTCAGCTTTCGTGGCAATGAATTGCCGGATTGTAGACAGAAACAATTCCGGATCCTGCAATTGGGGCACATGGGCGCAGCCTGCCAGGACTTGCAGACGCGCATTTGGCAGGCCTGCCGCCAATTCATGCGCCATTGCCGGTGGCGTGGCTTCATCGTGTTCGCCGACCAGCACCAGCACCGGCACTTTGACTGAGGGCAGATCGGCACGCAGGTCGAGGGTGGACAGTGCGGCACAGGCATTGTGGAAGGTTTGTTGATCAACGGTCATGAAGCGTTGGCGGCGCTCTTCAATCAACGTCTGATGCGTGATTTGGTATTCAGGTGAAAACAGGCGACGCATTGCGATATCGGCCACCCCGGCCAGTCCCTTCTCTTTTGCGATTGATGACATGCCGCGAAACGCAGCCCGACCGGGCTCCAAAAACGCAGCACCGCAATCGGCCAGTACCAGCCGTTCTGCGATTTCCGGGTGCCGGATTGCCGCCAGCAGCGCAACAAAACCACCATATCCGTTGCCAAGCAAGATCGGCCGCTGCTTCAAGTCCAGGCCTTTGATGGCTGCAGCCACCCTGTCTGCGACCATTTCCAGCCCGCCCTCAACCCGGTCCGAGGCGCCAAAGCCCGGCAGATTGAATATGACGACGCGATGGGTCTGCGCCAGCGGGCCGGCAATCCGGTCAAAGCTCGAGTCGTCCGCCAACAGCGAATGAAGCAGCATGATGGGTGCCCCGAATCCCCCAATGCGGACATGGACTTGCTGGTTTCCCATGGCGATTTGCACGGGCCTGAATGTCGACTGTTCCTGATTCATGCTTGGACTCATGGCGTGGCTTTATTGGCAAGGAATTCTCAGTTCAGGCGAGGTTGGTTCGCGGTGTCCTTGTACCAGTCAAAGGGGGTGTCATCCATGCGCACCATCACACTCTTGGTTTCGAAGTGTTGATCAAAGGATTCGGTGCCGCATTCGCGCCCGATTCCGGAATCCTTGACGCCGCCCCAGGGCGAAGCCGGATCCAGCCGATGGTGATCATTGACCCATACGATGCCGCATTTCAAGCGGGCCGCGACGCGGTGGGCGCGAGTGAGGTCATTGGTGCGAATCGCGCCGGCCAGGCCGAACGGTGAATGGTTAGCCAGCGCCAGGCCTTCTTCCTCGGTCGAGAATTTGGTGATCGAAACGAAGGGTCCGAACACCTCTTCCTGGAAGATACGCATGTTGGCCGTGACGTCGGCAAACACGGTGGGCTCGACGAAGAAGCCCTTTTGAAGCGCTGGATCGGAAGGCACTCGGCCGCCGGCAACAAGCCGTGCCTTGTCTTCTTCCAGGCCGATCTTGATGTAGTTGAGCACGCGTTGTTGCTGGCGCGCCGACACGACGGGGCCCAACTGGACCAAAGGATCGATTGGATTGCCGATACGAATAGTCCTGGCCTTGGCTGCCAGTTTTTCTACAAACTGGTCGTAGGCTTTTTCCTGAACGATCTGGCGGCTACCGCAAATGCAGGTCTGACCGGCTCCTATGAAAGCCCCGAAGGCTGCATAGTTGACGGCTTGATCAACATTGAAATCATCGAATACCAGTACCGGTGTTTTACCACCCAGTTCCAGCGTTTGATGGGCAAAGTTATGGCCGGCCAGTGCGCCGGTGATGCGTCCTGCTTCGGTGCCACCGGTCAGCACCCATTTGGCCAGCCCCGGATGTTCGGCCAGTGCGCGCCCGGTGGTGGGGCCCAAACCAGTGACTACGTTGAACACCCCGGGCGGCAGACCCGCTTCGGCAAACAGCGCTGCCAGACGCAAGGTGGTCAGCGGCGTGTATTCGGAAGGCTTGACCACTGTGGTACAACCCGATGCGAGGGTGGGCGCCAGACTCTTCATCATGATCATCAACGGATGGTTGAATGGTGTTGAATTGCCGACCACGCCAATGGGAGTGCGTATGGTGTAATTGAGATAATTTCCGTCCACCGGAATCACGGCATCGCGACGCGCGATTGCAAGGCCGGCGTTATAGCGCAGAAAGTCAGGCAGGCGCGATATTTGGGCACGGGTCTCATTGACCGAGCGGCCATTGTTCAAGGTTTCGAGCTGATAGAACTCTTCCAGGTGGGCTTCGAATACGTCTGCCAATTTGTTGATCAATTTGGCGCGGGTGCGGTTTGACATGCTGGCCCACGCGCTGGCCTCATACGCAGCCCGGGCACCACGCACGGCACGATCGACGTCAGCATCGCTGGCATGGCTGATTTGTGCCAGCAATTCGCCAGTGGCTGGATTCAACACATCAATCGGATCGCTCCGGGTGGCCGGAACTTCGTGGCCATCAATGAATAAACCGTGCAGTACCGTTTTGGAACCGATTGTCATGACGAATCCTCTTCAAATACTTAAGACACCAACTTGCAATAACCCTGCGTGAACAGAACATTCTATGCTATATCATCAATCCACAAAAAATAAATATTGATGCTTTTCCCTCGAGGAGAAAAAATGAGCGCCACTGTCAACGTAGGGTCACGGCTCGATCGATTGCCCATATCGTCGTTCCATCGCCGGGTCATGATGCTGATCGGAATTGGCATGTTCTTCGACGGCTTCGACATCTACATTGCCGCAACCGTGTTGGGTTCGACATTGCACAGCGGGTTTTCAACGCTACCGGAAAATGCGATGTTCGTTTCCGCCACGTTTGTGGGCATGATGCTGGGCTCGTTCATGACGGGTTTTCTGGGGGACCGGTTTGGCCGGCGCTTCACCTATCAATTCAACCTGCTGGTGTTTGGGGGAGCCTCGATTCTTGCTGCGTTCGCACCGAATATGACCGTGCTGATCCTGCTGCGGCTTGTCATGGGCATTGGGCTGGGTGCGGAGAATGTTGTCGGTTACTCAACCTTGACTGAATTTGTTCCGGCGCGGGTGCGCGGCAAATGGCTGGGGGGAATGGCAGTTTTCGTGGTGACCGGATTGCCGGTCGCTGCATTGACCGGCACGTTCGTCATCCCGGCCTTCACCTGGCGCGCCATGTTTATTCTGGGGGGTATTGGAGGGGCGGTGGTATGGTATCTGCGTAAATCACTACCGGAATCACCGCGCTGGCTGGAATCGGTCGGGCGCATGGATGAAGCCGAGGCCCTGATGCAAAAAATTGAAGCCGAAGCATCCCGAGGCCGGCCCCTTCCCGCACCGGCCCCGCTTCCGGTTTCCACTCCTTCGCGCAACCTGGCCAGCCTGTGGGGTCCGGCACTGCTACCGCGCATGTTTGTCGGCTCCGTCGCTCTCATTGTGATCAATACGTTACTGTACGGGTTCATCACCTGGCTTCCGACCTTCTTCGTAAAGCAAGGTTTGACTATCGCGACATCCTTCCAGTATTCCATGCTCATGTCGATCGGCGCGCCAATCGGCGCAACCATAGGGGCGCTGACGTCTGATCGATGGGGGCGCAAGCCGACCATTGCCATTTCGTCATCGCTTGCCATTGTATTCGGATTTATCTACCCATTCGTCAGCGATCCTGTCTTGTTGCCGCTGATCGGTTTTGCGTTGACTGTGCCGATTTACGTGTTAGTGGCGTTGTTGTTTGCGATTTATATTCCGGAGCTCTTTCCGACTGAAGTGCGATTGCGTGCCTCGGGCATTTGCAATACCTTCGGCCGCGGCGCCACTATCGGGACTCCTTTTCTGGTAGTCTGGCTGTTTACCAACTTCGGCATTCGCGGCGTCCTGACACTGATGATAGGGTTATTGGTCACACTGGTGGTCGTGGTGCTCAGGTTTGGTGTGGAGTCCGGCAGGCAGAGCCTGGAACAGCTGGCACACGCTAAAGCCCGTGGCACTCAGAGCAACCATCTTTAAAGCCAGTCTGCAAATTGCAGATATGGATCGGCACTATTATGGCAGTCACGCGCTGACCATTGCGCGCCATCCTTCGGAGACCGATGAACGCATGATGGTCCGTCTGTTGGCGTTTGCTCGGCACGCGCACGAACATTTGGCGTTTGCACGAGGCCTTTCCGAGGCAGACGAGCCTGATGCCTGGCAAAAAGATTTAACCGGCGCGATCGAGCAGTGGATCGACGTTGGCTTGCCTGATGAGAAATGCATCCTCAAAGCCAGTGGTCGTTCCAAACAAGTGGCAATCTACGCCTATGGCGGTCGCGGTGCCACCCTGTGGTGGAACACCATCAGCCCCAAGCTGGCGCGACTGAAAAATCTGACTGTCATTAACTTGCCGCCGGCCACGACGCAGGCACTGGCCAGACTGGCGCAACGCAACATGCAACTCGGTTGTACGATTGAGGATGGCGTCGTTTGGTTGAGCAGCGATACTGAAAGGATCCAGGTTCCCTTTGATGTGCTGCAGGCTCCTGCCTAGCGGGCTGCCAATGCCGTAACACCCGTTTGATTTGTCCAGGAATGATGTATTCTTTACAGTCATCAAACAGGAGCAATCGTTCATGAAATACGCTTTTGTTGCACTCAGCGCACTGGTTTTGTGGTCATGCGAACAAACCAAGACACAGGATTATTACATAAGCCATCCGGCTGAACTTGCGGCTGATTTGGCAGAGTGCCAGCGGGCGGGCAAAAACACCTTCAATTGTAACGAGGCTGCAAAGGCCAAGTTCATGATTGAGCGAAAGTAACGTTCTCGCACACCCTGGGGGTGACATGAATCAGGGATATGAAGATCCTGGGCCCACGCCGGCGGAGATTGAAGCGTTAGAAGGTCCGGTTGTCCTGGAGTTTGGTGCCCCCTGGTGTTCCTATTGCCGCGCTGCCCAGCCCTTGCTTGCGGCAGAGTTGGCCCATCATTCGCGCGTGCGCCTTATCAGGGTTGAAGACGGTCGCGGGCGCCCTCTGGGCCGTTCCTTCCGGGTTAAACTCTGGCCGACATTTGTTTTTCTCAACCGTGGCCAGGAGACAGTGCGGCTGGTGCGACCCACGGATCAACATGAAATCGCCCAGGCCCTTACTCAGATCAATGGACGAGATGAACGATGATTTCAGAGGTCTTGACGCCCACACCGTAAGTACCCTGCAGGCCAGTGACGGCCCCAATGCGCTTCCTCAGGACGCGCATCGCACCCTGTTCGCCATCGCGCTGGAAGTACTGCGTGAACCCATGTTTCTGTTGTTGTTGGGAGCGGGATCCATTTATCTTGTGATGGGGAATCCCCATGATGCGCTGACGCTGCTGGGTTTTGTCGTCATCATCATGTTCGTGACCATTGTTCAGGAACGACGCACCGAACGCACTCTGGACACGTTACGTGATCTCTCCAGTCCGCGAGCGCTGGCCATACGCGACGGCGAGCCTGTTCGCATTGCGGGGCGCGATGTGGTTCGGGGAGACATCCTGGTCCTGGTCGAGGGGGATCGCATCCCCGCAGACGGGGTGGTGTTGCAGGCGCATGATCTGGCCGCTGACGAGTCTTTGCTCACCGGAGAATCGGTTCCCGTTTCCAAGGTTCCCCGGATCATCGGCCAGGCGCTGCCGGACAAGAATGACGAAGTTTTTGCCGGCACGTTGCTGGTTCGTGGACAGGGTTTGATGCGGGTGACCGCAATCGGCGTACACAGCCGTATGGGACGGATCGGCCGGTCGCTCATGAACGTGACACTGGAGTCGTCCCCCCTGCAACGGGAAATGGGGCGACTGACGCGGCGCCTGGCGTGGTTGGGCTTCGGGTTATGTCTGATGTTGTCTGCGCTCTATCTGGTTTTGCGCGGGGGATGGCAAGAGGGGCTACTGGCGGGCATCACCCTGGCCATGGCGATTTTGCCCCAGGAGTTTCCCGTGATCCTGATCGTTTTTCTGGCTTTGGGGGCGCGCCGGATTTCGCGCCATCAAGTGCTGACGCGGCGGCTCAATGCCATCGAAACGCTGGGTCAGGCCACAGTGCTCTGTGTGGATAAGACGGGCACCCTGACCCAAAATCGCATGGCACTGACGGCTCTGTGTGTGGAAGGCCAAATGCTGGAGGTGGCCGGGTTGGATCGGGATGCCTTGCCGGAAACCTACCACGCACTATTGGAATATGCGGTGCTTGCGAGTGAAATTGAACCCCATGATCCCATGGAGCGCGCGTTCCATCTTTTTGCTCGAGACTATCTCGCCAATACCGAGCATCTTCACCCCGATTGGGAATTGGTTCATGAATATGAGCTTTCTCCGGAATTGCCCGCCATGTCACATCTGTGGCGCACGCAGGAGGGCCAGCATCCGATAGTGGCAGCCAAAGGCGCCCCAGAGGCCATAGCGGATTTATGCCATCTGCCCGATTTGATGCGCCGGGAAATGGCGCGCCATGCCGAACGGATGGCGGATCAGGGATTACGCGTACTCGGTGTGGCGCGGGCAATTCACCGAGGACAACAGTGGCCCGAGATTCAGCATGATTTTGATTTTCAGTGGGTGGGGCTCGTCGGTCTGTCTGATCCCCTCCGGCCCGAGGTTCCGCTGGCCGTGGCGCAATGCCGTCGGGCCGGGATTCGGGTTGTCATGATCACAGGAGACCACCCCAGAACGGCACGTGCGATCGCCGCGAGTGCTGGAATTGATCATAGATGGGTGATTACCGGAGCAGAACTGGCCGGCTGGACGGAAGCTGAGGTGGCATTGCATCTGAAACAAGCCAGCGTATTTGCCCGGGTGACGCCGACGCAGAAACTGGCTTTGGTGGAGGCTCTCAAGGCGCAAGGCGAAATCGTGGCCATGACCGGGGATGGCGTCAATGATGCCCCGGCGCTCAAGGCTGCCCATATCGGCATTGCCATGGGCAAACGCGGGACCGACGTGGCGCGTGAAGCGGCCGCCCTGGTGTTGTTGGAGGATGATTTTGTGGCCATTGTCACGGCCATCGGATTGGGGCGACGCATCTATGCCAATTTGCGCCAGGCTCTGATCTACACCATTGCAGTTCACGTGCCCACCATCGGGCTGAGCATGCTGCCATTGCTCGTGGGGCTCCCTTTGGTGCTGACCCCTGTGCATATTGCTTTCCTCGAACTCGTGATTGACCCTGCCTGTTCCATCGTATTCGAAGCCGAACAGGCTGATGTACAGTTCATGGACGGCGCGCCCCGTTCTTCGGCGGAGCCGCTGATTTCGACCCGACAGCTGATGACCAGTTTGGCACTGGGTTTGATAGCCACAGGCATCACCAGTGCCCAATACTTATGGGTCATCGCCCATGGCATGGCGCCTGACGCTGCGCGGACCATGACTTTCATTTCATTGATTGGGGCAAACGGCGCATTGATCCTGGCTTCCCGGTCTCCAAGATCCGGCATGACGCATCTTTTTAGCGGGCTTCCAGCGGCGGGGGTCTGGGTCCTGGTATTGTCAGTGGCAGGATTGATTCTGGTGACGACGCTGCCGCCCTTGACTCAAGTCTTTGCCTTCAAGTCGCTGTCTTTGGCGCAGTGGTTGAGTGCCTTCGGTGTGGGGGCATCGACCCTGATCCTGCTGGAAGGGGTGAAGCGCCTGAACAGGCAGGTCAGGACGGCGCCCTGAGATTTGGTGCTGGTTTTTTGATGAGCGCTCCGAAGGTGGCGCCAACTGTCACCAGGACCACCCCGACCACAGTCACGCCGCCGAAAGCTTCACCCAGCAGGGGAACTGCCAGTAACGCTGAAGTGGCCGGAACGATGGCGAGCGTCAGGGAGGCTGCTCCGCTACCCAAAGACAACGTCGCGTAGGCATAACTGAATGCAGCAATCAGGGCCGCCACCATACCTTGATAAACCCCCTGCAGCACAATGTCACTCAGGGGCGCATTGAAAATCCCCTTGGGTAAAAACAGGATATAGATGGGCAGATAGAGGGTTGCCGAGGCCACTGCGATCCCACTCACCGCATCAATGGGGCGGACGTGCCACAGTCGCACCATCAAACCATAACAAGCCCATAAGATTGCGGCTCCGGCAAAACAGAGATCGCCCAGCCATTCCAGCGGATTGTCAGGATGGGGTGCGCCAAGGCTTCTGATCCCAATGATCACGACACCCGTTGCGGCAATGGCCAGCGCCCACAAGGAACGCGGTGCAGGGCGATCTTTTAGCCACAGCCAGGCAAGGCCGGCCGTGGCCAGGGGTACGCCACCATTAATGACGATACCGGCGTGGGCTGCCGGTGCGTAAGCGAAGCCGCCATAGGCCAGAAGCGCATAAAACACGCCTCCTGCAGAAGCCAGTGCAATCAATCGCGGCCAGGGCAGGGTGTTTTTGACTGCAATGAATACCGGAAGCATGAAGAAGGCGGAAACGGCAAAGCGCAGGGCAGCAATATCAAAAGGTGTCAGGACACTTTTACCGCCGAGGCGCGACACGATGTTGAACCCGGTCCAGCAGACGATAACGGTGCCTGCTGCCAAAAAACCTTTCCATCTGGGACGATCTGAGGATATCTGGGGCATGAAAAGCAGGAAACATGAAGAAGAACCCGTGAGTCTATCACCGATTCCATCATGGGCTGGGGTCATGGTAAATTGTCGGGATGATAAAACTTCTGCTCTGGGGAATAGCGATCTGGCTGGCCTTCAAATATGCGCTGCCGGCATTGCGCCGTCTGAATGGCACCCAAAATCCACAATCTCCCCGGGATAAGGGGGCGCAGGATACGGTGCGTTGTGCGCACTGTGGGGTTTACGTGTTGCGATCCGAAGCTGTTACCGATGGGAGCGTGTATTACTGCAGCGACGGGCATCGTCAGGCAGGGCGTTCGTAGGTGGCAAGCCTGGCATTTCCGGTGGATGCCGCAGGCATCGTCCGCCGCGCACGACAGATCCAGTCAGCCAATTGCGATGCGCGCCCGCCGCGCACCTCCATTGTGCTGCTCGTGGTTCACAATATCAGTCTGCCCCCAGATCAGTTTGGCGGAGAGGACATCATTCGGTTGTTTACCAATCGGCTCGACCCGGATTCGCACCCTGCGTATGCTGCGTTGCGTGACCTTCAGGTCTCGTCCCATTTTTTGATCCGCAGGACGGGGGAATTGATCCAGTTTGTGCCGTGTTTGCAGCGTGCCTGGCATGCCGGGGTATCCAGTTGGCGGGGGCGGTCTGAGTGCAATGCGTTTTCTATCGGCATCGAGCTGGAGGGATGCGACACCCGGATTTTTGAGGATGCTCAGTATGACATTCTGGTCGCGTTGGCCAACAGTCTGTACCAAACTTATCCGATTAAAGCCATCGTAGGGCACTCAGATATTGCTCCCGGGCGCAAAACCGACCCCGGCCCTTGTTTGGATTGGGCCCGGGTTCGGCCGTTTGTTCCTGACTGTCCAAGTGAAGCGTGCTCAGGATAGAATGCGGGGCTACCGGGGCATCAAGACCCCAGAAAGATCCAATCCATAGGGAGATTTAAATGGCATTGATAATCGGGATCCCCCGTGAAGTGCATTCCGGGGAGCGGCGTGTTGCCGCTACTCCGGATACGGCAACACAATTGATGAAGCTGGGTTTCAAGGTTGCGCTCGAAGCGGGTGCAGGCGCCGGCTCGCACTTGTCTGACGAAGCCTATGCAGCCGTAGGGGTGGATATCGCACCGAATGCCCGGGCGTTGTGGAGCAGTGCCGATATTGTCATCAAGGTGCGCCCTCCTGAGGG
>JAGWPH010000274.1 GCA_028870615.1 Betaproteobacteria bacterium | reverse complement strand
CTCACCGTTTTCGTAGAGGAACTCAAAGGTTCCCGCGCCGCGATATTTGATGCGCTTGCAGGCCGCAACACAACTTTCGCCAATTTTGTTACGCATCTTTTCGGTAATACCGGGTGCGGGCGCTTCTTCAATGATCTTTTGATGGCGCCGCTGCATCGAACAATCGCGCTCACCCAAAAACACGGCATTGCCGCGTTCGTCGGAAAGAACCTGAATTTCAATATGACGTGGTTGTTCCAGGAATTTTTCCAGATAGACCGTATCATTGCCGAAGGCGGTACGAGCTTCGTTTCGGGTCATATCCAGCAATCCCAGCAGATCCTCTTCCTTTTCGACAACGCGCATGCCGCGACCCCCGCCCCCCGCAGACGCCTTGATTAAAATGGGGTAGCCGATTTCTTCGGCAATGATCTTGATCTCTTTGGGATCTGCAGGAAGCTGGCCTTCCGAACCGGGAACGACCGGAACACCAGCTGCCTTCATCGCACTCTTGGCGCTGATCTTGTCACCCATGAGACGAATGGTTTCGGCTCGCGGCCCAATGAAGACAAAGCCGCTGTTTTCAACGCGTTCAGCAAAGTCTGCATTTTCGGATAAAAATCCGTACCCTGGATGGATGGCCTTGGAGCCGGTAACCTCAGCGGCCGAAATGATGGCGGGAATATTGAGGTAGCTCCCTTGGGAAGGTGGAGGGCCGATACACACGGATTCGTCCGACAGCATGACGTACTTGGCATCTGCATCGGCTTCCGAATGCACCGCTACAGTTTTGATGCCTAACTCACGGCAGGCTCGTTGAACTCGCAGGGCAATTTCGCCGCGATTGGCGATCAGTATTTTTTCAAACATGGTCAGTTGACGGTTCAGGCGGCAGCAATAACGAAAAGTGGCTGACCGTATTCGATAGGTTGCCCGTTCTCTACCAAAATTCGCTTGACGGTCCCAGACACGTCGGATTCGATCTCATTAAGCAGCTTCATTGCTTCAATAATGCACAGAGTCTGGCCCTCGGAAATACTTTGGCCTACTTCCACGAAAACCGGTGCGCCTGGAGAGGGCGACCGATAGAAAGTGCCGACCATGGGCGATTTCACTACATGTCCATCATCCTCAGGGACCGTGGCAGCCGCTGCGGAGATCGGGCTGGAGTGTGGCGCCGGGGTCGTGGGGGTTTGAGCTGGATAGTGAAAGGCCATGGGATGGGATGTCATAACGGCCTGGCTGTTTGGCGCCACCTTGGCAATTCGGACTTTTTCCTCGCCCTCTGTGATTTCCAGTTCGGCAATGCCGGATTCTTCCACCAGTTCGATCAGTTTCTTGAGTTTTCGGAGGTCCATGGTCTATATCTTATCCAGCAGGTAGTCGAACGCCAGTTCGTAGCCCCGGACGCCCAATCCGCTAATTACCCCGAGCGCCAGCGGGGATAGAAAGGATTGGTTCCGGAAGGCTTCACGAGCGTGAATGTTTGACAGGTGAACTTCGATGAAGGGTATGGCCGCGGCAGCCAGTGCATCGCGTAGCGCAATGCTGGTATGGGTTAACCCCCCCGGATTGATAATGATGGCCTGCGTACCGTCGTTGCGCGCCTCATGAATGCGGTCGATGAGGGCCCCTTCCCAGTTGCTTTGGAACGAACTGACTTCGCAACGGCGCTCAACTCCAACAGCTGTCAGACGCGCATCGATGTCTTCCAGTGTGGCGGTGCCATAAATCTCGGGTTCGCGAACGCCCAACAGGTTCAGATTGGGTCCGTGAAGGAGCAGGACTTTTTGCATAATACGGATTTTCCCCTAAATTCACGGGAGTTGTCTAGTTTTTTGACGAAGATCGAAGCTATTTAACTTTTGACCCAAAAGCGGGATCTGCTGAAAGGGCATCCAATAGATCACAAACTGTAGGATAGCGCCACACCAGATTCAACTCGTGTTTGACTCTGGTATTCCTAATCTGCCTTGATTCTCCCATAAAACTCCAGTTAACTTCACTGACTTGTTGTTTAATGGCTGCCATCGGCAAACGTTGGGGCAACGGAAGGCCAAAATGATGGGCCAAATGCTCGTAGTAGTCTCCCAGCTTCAAGTGGGTATCGTCCACGACGTTATAGACCCGGTTGGGACGCCCGCGCAACGCAGCGCTCATGGCAGCACGAGCCAGATCGACGGCGTGGATGTGGTTGGTCCAAGGGTCCGCAGATTGTTCAGGAACGAACCCCCCCTGCTGCAGTCGCCCGAGGGGCAGTCGGTCCTCGGCATAAATCCCGGGCGCACGTAAAATACTCACTTTGCATCCGGTACGTGTTCCAAAGACGCGTAATCGCTGCTCCGCGTTTGCCCGTCGTCGGGCTCGTGCTGAATTGGGACGGATCGGTCGCGTTTCATCAATGGAAGCTCCCTGGCAATCGCCGTAGACGCCTGTGGTGCTGATGTAAATGAGATGCTGTGGTAGACTTCCACCCCGCTCCAGAGCGGCAATCAGATTCCCGGTTCGGGGGTCGCCCAAAGTATTGGGGGGGGGTGGCGCAAAATGGAAAACGGTCTGGGCCAGTCCGGACAGGCGTCGCAGTGACGCAGGTTCATCCAGGTCGCCCAGAAGCGGAATTGCGCCCAAGGAACGCCACAGCGCTGCACTGGAGTGTTCACGGCACAGGACGAACACCCGCTGTGGCCCGCGCATCACGGACACCATGCGGCGAGCGACGTCGCCCGAACCAACGATTAACCAACGTTGCATCGTTCGATTCTAGCAGTCATCAGGATAAAACATGTCAGTGCGCGTGACGATTCAACCCAGCGGCCACCAGTTTCAAGTTGAGGATGGTGAAACCATCCTGCAGGCAGCATTACGGGAAGGTTATGGGTTGCCTTTTGGATGTCGTAGTGGGGCTTGCGGCAGCTGCAAGGGTAGAGTGATCAGTGGTGTCGTGAACTATGGGGATTACCAGTCTTCCGCTTTGAGTGCAGAAGAAATTGCACAGGGCAAGGCCCTGTTTTGCTGTGCCAAACCCCTGGGGGATGTGGTGATAGAGGCAAGAGAGGTAAGTGGAATCAAAGACATACAGATAAAAAAACTCCCTTGCCGGGTAGAACGAATCGAGCGCGCCAATCATGATGTGGTCATACTCAAACTGAAATTGCCGGCAAATGAAAAATTCGAATTTCTGGCCGGACAATATATCGATTTTCTGTTAAAGGATGGCAAACGGCGTAGCTTTTCCCTGGCCAATGCGCCACAGGACCGGGATTTTTTGGAACTGCATATCCGTCATTACCCAGGGGGAAACTTTTCAGACTTCGTATTCAATGAATTGAAGGAAAGGGCCATTTTGCGTTTCGAGGGGCCTCTGGGCACTTTTTTTCTGCGCGAAGATTCTGACAAACCGATTCTTTTCATGGCTGGGGCAACCGGATTTGCACCTATCAAAGGCATGATTGAATCGGCGCGTCAAAAGGGGGCAACCCGTCCGATGGCGCTCTATTGGGGGGTGCGAACCAAAGCTGACCTATACCATGCACAACTGGCCAGCAGCTGGCAGGATCCGAATGGTCAATTCACTTTTATTCCGGTTCTGTCCGAGGCGCTTCCGGAAGACCGCTGGACAGGCCGGACGGGTTTGGTTCACCAGGCTATTCTGGACGATTTTCAGGATTTGTCAGGCTACCAGGTCTATGCCTGTGGCGCCCCCCGTATGGTGGAATCCGGATTCAAAACCTTTACGGAGACGCGCGGATTGCCGGAGGAAGAGTTCTACTCCGATCCGTTTACGCCTTCCGTAGATAAGAATCAATCTAAATCCTGAGTTACCAAAGCCTGGGGCCCTCTCTCAGGCTGCCCCATATTCAGGATCAAGATCCGGGTTGTTACGTGGCGTAAGTCTTGAAGTGCCGATTTTCTCCATCAGGCTTGTTTTCAAATGCTGGCCTTCGCGTGAATGTTCGATAAACAGGCTGGCGTCCAGGTAGCTCTGCGCTTTGCCCCATAAAGATTGCCTCATGCAGAGTTTGGCGAGGGTCAGCAGCAAGACCGCGTTGTCGGGGTGGTCGCTTAACCAGCGTTCGGCCTTTTCGATCTGGCTTAACGCGGACTCTCCGACGCATTCTCCGTACAGGGCGACCAAGGGTGGATCCCACTCCTTTTCAAGATTGCGTTCGATAATAGCCTGCGCCTCCTTGTGCAAGCCAAGATCGATCAAATAACCCGCTGCGGTATGAGCCAGAACATTGTCGGAGCGGATGGCTGAGGGAATACTGCGCCACAGGGCCAGCAGGTCTGTGCCCTGATGGGCGTTGTGGCGCAGGAGCTGTTGCCAGGCATTTCGTCGTGCGCGCTCGGCCTGGATCGCGTCAATCCCGGAAAGGTGTTCCAACAAGTCGACAGTTTCCAGAACGGCTTTCCAGGAACCTGTGGCAACCTGGGCTTTAAGGAGGAGTTGGTGGGCCCGGATCTGTTTAGGAGCTGCCCGATGGGCCTCACGCAGCAGGTCGAGCGCTTCGGTAAAACGCCGTTCATCCAGCAAGAGGTCGGCGCGGGTTGTCAGGTGCATCAGACGAGCTTCTTGACCCAGTTCAGCAGCTTTATCGAGATATCGATCACGCGCTTCGTAACGGCGTTGTTCGTGAGCCGCGCGGGCCGCAACCACGGCGCTCAGGGCAGGTGATTCTTCGCCCTCCAGCGCAAGTTCGGCGTGGCGCTCGGCTTTTTTAAAGTTGCCTTCAAAATAGGCTGTCAGACCTTGATAAAGTGCGCTCCTGGCGCGGTTACGCGAACGGCGCAGACGGTAAGCCTGGACACGATTGGGAAGGCTCAGGGTGGTGATGACCAGTCGTGATAACCCGTAGAGCACCAGACAGCCCAGAATCACCCCGATGACGAATACGGCCAGGGATACTTCGATGCGCCATGGTGCGATAACGATCAGGACATAGCCTGTATTCAGACTGACGGCCAGGGCTATGGCTGTGGCCACCGCAAACAGGGTGATAAACCAGAACAGGTTTCTCATCGCCTGATGACCTCGCGGGGCGCCCTGGCACCACGCACTGCGCTTAGAGTGGCATTGACATCGGGCAACGCAATGTTGACCGGTGTGTCGCTCAACTGACGCAACGTGTCCAGCGCAACTTGAACAGGTTTGGCGCTACGATCGAAATAACGATTCATCCAGGCGGTGGAAGCCTGGAGGTCCGCCTTATAGCTGGTTTCGTTGCGCGACAGGGCACCCAACCGGGCTGACATCAAACGGAGTTTGAGATTTTCGCGCAGAAAGAAAGACTGATCTCTGCTCAGCAACGGAAGCTCAGGCGTATCCATCCGTTGAATCTGCACTGCTTTGCCCAGTTCCAGGGCCAACTCATGAGTCATGCCGGACAGGAAGGTTTCGTGAGGGGGGGCAGGTGCTGCAGCCTCACGGTTGGGTCGGGTATCCGATGCCAGGGGGAGCGTATCAACGACAGCGGCTACCCCATCCAGGCGAATGCTGATGCCAGTCGTGTCCACGTAGGGGAGTGCTCTTAAGCGATCAATGTCCTGATTGAGGACTTTGCGCAGGTTGACCAGCGTGGGCTTGTTAATTTTTTGAAGTCGCATGTCCGCAGCTTGCAGCGCCGACAATGCGGATTGAACGTTGCCGGTCAGTTGCAACTGCTGGTTGGCAATCACCACGAGTTGTTCAACCTCAGCCAGAATCCAGTCATCCCGATTGCGGGACAGTTCCTGGTACAAGGCTTCCAATTCCACCTGCTGGTTTTGCGACTCTGCAAATCGGGTTTCCAGTGTTGCAAGGCGTGACCCGGCCTCCCGAGTGCCTTCTGCTGCCTGCTGCGAAGCAGCCTGATTTTGCCTGACCACGCTGTCTGCTTCGCCCAAACGGTAGCTCAAATCTCTCTGCAAACTGGCAAATTCAGAACGCGACTCCAGCCATTGTGCCCCCAACAAGACCAACGCCAACAGAGCCAGCAGGTTGGCACTGCGCGAATTCAATCGGTCCAAAATGGCGGTCCAACGCCAACGGGAGGAGGCTGATGAGTCATTCATGATGGTGTTGTTTCAGGTTTTTCCAAAAATCTACAAGCGCATCTTCACCCGGTCCGGTGACTTGAGCAAGCGTAGCGCCAAGGTTCAAGGCCGCTTTGGCCACTCGCGGATGCGGTACCAAAAAAGTCCGTTGCTGCAACACGGAATGTCGTGTTTCTCCAGCGAGCTGCCACAGATTATGGAGCGCCTCGGTACTCTGGACGCTTACCAAAGCATGCCGAGACAGTGCTTCATCCAAGATCGCAAGATCCGGCTGAGGCAATCGACGTTCATAGCACTCCAGGTATCGTACCCTGGCGCCCCGGGCTTCGAGCGCAAGCTTCAACCATTCACGACCACCCCGACCACGCACGATCACGACTTCCTGACGGTTCATCTGGGCCAATTCTGGCAGTGCAAGCAAAGCCTCACTATCCGCCCCCTGGCTTGGAAACAGGACAGATTGTTGGCTGACCGACATTAACCGGTTTGCTGTCGCACGTCCGACTGCAGCCAGCCGACGGGGGCGCATCGGGCCCCGTTGCACCAGTGGCCAACCCTGCTGAACCGCATTGGCACTGATAAAAACCAACCAATCAGCAGAAGCCAGAACATCGTTAACCCAGCCTTCATCCAGCGGAAGCGCGCTGATCTCGATGGTGGGAAATCTCCAGGCCTGTCCCCCTTCATCGGCGATGCGGCGGGCAAGCGCCATGCCTTGTTCCCAAGGTCGTGTAATCAACAGGCCAGGAAGCTGGGGCGCGGGATCGCACGAAGCCATAGCGGAACTCCTACGTTTCACTCCGGCATGATTTCAGAATATCTGCGGCTCCCTGGGCAAGCAACTGTTCCGCGATACTTTCGCCCAATTGCACAGGCGCTGTGGTATCCCCGCGACCCGTGGCACGAAGCATGCGGGTACCATCCTGGCTGCTGACGAAGGCCGTGAGGGTCAAAATATTCCCGTTAGCCGTGGCGTGAGCTCCCAGAGGGACATCGCAACTGCCAGCCAAACACCGGGATACGGTTCTTTCAGCCCAAATGCACGCTTCGTTTTGGAGGTTTCTAAGTGGCGCAAGCCATTTTTCCAACTGAGGATGAGCAGAACAAAATTCCACAGCCAGAGCACCCTGCCCCACTGCGGGAATACTGTCTTCAAGGGTGATCAGGGAACGTATTCGGTGTTTCAGGCCCAGGCGACGCAAACCCGCAGCTGCTAAAATAATGGCCTGGTAATCGCCTGAATCCAGTTTGCGCAAACGCGTGTCCAGATTGCCACGCAAAGGTTGGATGAGGAGATTTGGAAAACGGGCGCGTAGCTGACACTCGCGTCTCAGGCTGGAGGTGCCGACGACGGATCCGGAAGGGAGGTCTTCAACACCGGCATACTGGTTTGAGACAAAAGCGTCTCGTGGCTCCTCACGGTCCCCCACGACGCTGAGGGCAAATTCAGGTGCCAATTCCATAGGAACGTCCTTCATGGAGTGCACTGCCATGTCGGCGCGTCCTTCCAACATGGCCAATTCCAACTCCTTGATGAAAAGTCCCTTCCCACCTACTGCAGCCAGGGTTCTGTCGAGGATCTGGTCGCCGGTAGTCGTCATTCCCAGTAACCGGATCTCCGCATGTGGATATAATCCGAGTAGTCGGCCCCGGACATGATCGGCCTGCCACAAGGCCAGGCGACTTTCGCGGGTGGCAATGGTAATTTTTGGAGCAGAGGACATGGTGTTTGAGTGGATTAGGCGCAAATCGTCTGTTGGCAAGGAGTTTAGCACGAAGCCCGCTGTTCGCCGGGAGGTTGCATGAACGCATCGACTGCAGACAAGGATATGCCCCTTCGGGAGGACATCCGTTTTCTGGGAAGAATTCTTGGGGATACCTTGCGCGAACAGGAAGGTGAAGACATCTTTCAGTTGATCGAAGGGATCCGCCAGACCGCTATCCGGTACCGTCGCGGTGAGGACAAGACGGCGCGTTCAATGCTGGAGCACAGTCTGGATGGTTTGACCCCCGAGCACACGATTGCCGTGGTACGGGCATTCAGCTATTTTTCACACCTTTGCAACATTGCAGAAGACCTGCATCATAACCGCCGCCGGATCGCCTACTCTCAAGCCGGTGCACCGCCACGCGAAGGCAGCGTGGCGTTGGCGCTGCGCCGGATCAAACAGGCCGGGGTGAAAGCAGAGACGCTCAAGGCCTTTTTTGAGCGCGCCCTGATTTCGCCGGTGCTCACTGCTCACCCTACCGAAGTGCAGCGCAAGAGCGTGCTGGACTGTCATCTGATGATTGCCAATCGTTTGGGAGAACGCACCCGATTGGCCTTGACACCGGAAGAACGCGCCGAGAACGAGGCTTCACTGCGGCGTGCCATTTTGACGCTCTGGCAAACCAACGAATTGCGCACCTTCAAGCTAAGGGTTCACGACGAGATCGAAAACGGACTGTCTTACTACCGGTACACCTTTTTGCGGGAAGTGCCACGGCTGTGTGCACAAATCGAAGATGCCCTGGCCAGTGATCCGGATTACACCTCCGTGGCACAGAATCTCCCTTCCTTCGTCCAAATGGGAAGTTGGATTGGCGGAGATCGCGATGGCAATCCTTTCGTTACTGCTGATATTACAGAATATGCCTTGAAGCGACAGAGCGCAGTGGTAATGGAATTTTATCTGCAACAACTGCTGTCACTTCGAGGTGAACTGTCTTTATCATCGCGCCTTGTTTCTGTGACGAAGGCCCTGGCTTGTTTGGCTGAGCAATCTCCAGAAACTTCCGACAGTCGACTGGAAGAACCTTACCGACGGGCAATCACGCACATTTACACGAGGCTGGAACACACTGCAACGCACTTGACGCACGAGGCTCCGGCATCTCGCTCCGATCCCTATCCGACCGTGGCTGAATTTGCCGCAGATTTGGACGTGTTGGAAGATTCCCTGCAGCGCCATGGTTCCGGGCTATTGGCCGGGGGTCGGTTACGATTGCTGCGGCGAGCGGTGTCGTCTTTTGGTTTTCATCTGGCACCACTGGATTTGCGTCAACACTCGGAGGTTCATGAAAATACGATTGCCGAACTGTTTACCCAGGCCGGAACCGGTATCGATTACCGAATATTGGATGAACATCAGCGGATTGAGGTGTTGGTCCGGGAATTAAGTAGTCCCCGCTTGCTGCGTTCGCCTTTTTCCCAATATAGAAAAGCTGTCCAGAAAGAATTGGACACTTTTGAGATGGCTGCAGAATTGCATCGTCGTCTGGGTCCTGAAGCACTACCCAACTACATCATTTCCAAAACGGACAGTGTCAGCGACATGCTGGAGGTAGCGCTCCTGATGAAGGAAGTGGGGCTACTGATCCCCGGAAACACGCCACAACTTGCCATGAACATCATCCCCTTGTTTGAAACTATTGGTGACTTGCGCGGGTGCAGTGCCATCATGGAGCATCTGTTTACGTTGCCGATTTACCAGAAACTACTGAACAGCCGCCAGAATGGCCAGGAAGTGATGCTGGGCTATTCTGACAGCAACAAGGACGGCGGGTTTTTGACGGCCAACTGGGAGCTTTACAAGGCTGAAAAGGCGCTCGTCCAGGTTTTTGCCGATCATGGGATCGAAATGCGATTGTTTCACGGGCGCGGTGGTTCCGTCGGTCGTGGCGGCGGCCCCAGCTATTACGGCATTCTCGCGCAACCGGCGGGGAGCGTAAATGCGCAGATTAGACTGACCGAGCAAGGCGAAGTGATTGCCAGTAAATACTCCGACCCGGGCATTGGGCGGCGAAATCTTGAAACGCTGGTGGCCGCAACGATCGAGGCCACGCT
>JAGWPH010000273.1 GCA_028870615.1 Betaproteobacteria bacterium | reverse complement strand
GTGCCTCCCGGCCGGAGTTTCCAGCACAATGGCATTGCGCTCGTTGACCTCGGAAGCCTTGTCGAGGTCGGCATTGAGAAACCGTCCTGGGTGATAGACCACTTGCCGGATCGTTCCGGCCACCGGACTGCGATTGGAATGTACATTGAAGACATTCATGAACACGCTTATCTTGACCGCCGGGCGTTGCAGGTAGGGATCAGTACAGGCAAGCACCGCCACGATACGACCATCCGCCGGGGACAATATCCACTGATCCCCCACGGGGATCGGACGAGCCGGATCCCGAAAAAATTGCAGGACAAACAGGGCAATGATCCAGAAGGGCAATGCCCAAAGAAAACCGGCAACAAGCTGGACGATCAGCGCCGCAGCGCCGGCCAAGCCGAGGTAGAACCACCCTTCGCGGGCAATAAGGGGGTGCGGGTACGGGTTCAAACGATCAGTTCTTGCTTTGATCAACCAGCTTGTTCTTTTTGATCCAGGGCATCATGTCGCGCAATCTGGCACCTACCTGTTCGATTTGCCGTTCTGCGCCAATGCGGCGCATCGCATGCAAGGAAGCGGCACCAGCACGGTTTTCCAGAATGAACTCTTTGGCAAACTGGCCGGACTGTATTTCCTTCAGGATACGCCGCATCTCGGCTCGGGTTTCGTCCGTGATGATGCGCGGGCCGCGCGTATGATCACCGTATTCTGCCGTGTTGGAAATGGAGTAGCGCATATTGGTGATCCCCCCCTCATACATCAGATCCACAATCAGCTTGAGTTCGTGTAGACATTCGAAGTAAGCCATCTCAGGCGCGTAGCCGGCCTCCACCAACGTGTCGAAACCGGCTTGCACCAGTGCGGTAGTGCCGCCGCAAAGCACGGCTTGTTCGCCAAACAGGTCGGTTTCTGTTTCTTCACGGAAGTTGGTTTCGATGACTCCGGCACGTGCACCGCCATTGGCTGCCGCATAGGAGAGCGCGATATCGCGGGCCCGCCCGGTGGCATTTTGATGCACGGCAATCAAGCTGGGCACGCCACCGCCCTGTGTGTAGGTGGAACGCACCAGATGCCCCGGACCTTTAGGGGCAATCATGATAACGTCAATATCGGCGCGCGGCACGATCTGCCCGAAGTGGATGTTGAAACCATGGGCAAAAGCCAGGGCCGCTCCGGGCTTGATATTGGGAGCAATCGCCGTGTCATAGACTTCGGGCTGTGATTCATCAGGCAGCAGGATCATGACGAGATCGGCACCTTTGACTGCGTCAGCGACTTCGCGCACTTTGAGGCCGGCAGCTTCGGCTTTTTTCCAGGAAGCCCCGCCGGCACGCAATGCCACCGTGACATCCACACCAGAATCCTTGAGGTTATTGGCGTGGGCATGGCCCTGCGAACCGTAACCAACGATCGTCACCTTCCTACCCTTGATCAGGGACAGGTCGGCATCCTTGTCATAAAACACATTCATGCGATTTCTCCAGTCTTCTCAAACACGTAATACCCATTCGCCTCGACCAATTCCTGACGCGCCCGTACGGACGGTTTCCAGAATCTGGCTGCGGTCGATGGCTTCCAGAAATGCATCGAGCTTGTCCCGAGGACCGGTCAGTTCGATAGTGTAAGTGCGGTCGGTCACATCAATGATCCGTCCGCGAAAAATATCGGCCGTGCGTTTCAGTTCTTCACGATCTTTGCCTTCAGCCCGTACCTTGACCAGCATCAGTTCGCGTTCGATGTGATTCCCTTCGTTGAGATCGAATACCTTGACCACATCGATGAGTTTGTTGAGCTGCTTGGTGATCTGCTCAATCACTTCTTCCGACCCGCTGGTGACGATAGTCATGCGTGACAGCGTGGGGTCCTCGGTAGGCGCCACCGTCAGGGATTCGATGTTATAACCGCGTGCCGAGAACAGGCCAGCCACACGTGACAGGGCACCAGCTTCATTTTCCAGCAACAAGGACAGTATATGCCTCATAGATTGATTGGTTTCCATGATTACAGATCTTCCGCACCCATTATCATTTCGGTAAGACCCTGCCCCGCCTTGACCATGGGGAAAACATTTTCAGTCTGGTCCGTTATGAAGTCCAAAAACACCACCCGATTCTTGAGGGCAAAGGCTTCACGCAGGGCGGGCTCGACGTCAGCCGGATTTTCGATGCGCACGCCAACGTGTCCGTAGCTTTCAGCAAGTTTCACGAAATCAGGCAACGCGTCCATGTAAGACTCGGAGTAGCGGTTCCCATGCAGGATCTGCTGCCACTGGCGCACCATGCCCAAATACCGGTTATTGAGGTTGATGATCTTGACCGGCAGATGGTACTGCTTGCAGGTGGAGAGCTCCTGAATGCACATCTGGATGCTGGCTTCACCGGTCACGCAGGCCACTGTCGCGTCGGGATAAGCCAGTTG
>JAGWPH010000272.1 GCA_028870615.1 Betaproteobacteria bacterium | reverse complement strand
GAGGCGACCCACCTGTAAGCTCCCCTTGTTCCTGCCACACCAAAGCCCCGTTACGACTGATCCGCGTGCGCGGCCGGTACTGGCCGCGTCGAAAGGTCTCTCCGGCCACCGTACGTCCAAAACAGGTCAACTCCCAGCCGATAAACGCAGCATCCTGTTGCAGCGCCACACGTAGGCCCATATGGGCCACGGCAGCATCAAACAGAATGGTTTCCTGCGGCACCCATTCCAGCACGCTCCCCAAACCCACATCGAATTCCAGGGATTGCACGGCGGCAGGCCCCTTGCTGCGATACCATTTGCCGGCACCGGGGGTTGTCAACAATGCAGCCGCGCCCTTCTCCACCTTGACGTTCAGCTCCAGTCGATCTCCCCCGGCAATCCCTCCTGGAGGATGCAGAATCACGTGATGACAGACCGCCGGACCTTCGGGGTAGAGCGATTTCTGAACCAACAAAGGACCATGGTGGGCGCGATGCGACAGCACCGAACACCCGTCCTGCAGGGCATAGGCCAACTCAAGGCGCGCATGCCAATGCGTGACTGATAATGGTTCATGAGGATGCATGCGTCGATCATACCGCAAGCAAGCGACGGAGTCCGTCGGCTTCCATGGTCTCCCCCCGCCCACGCCGAATGATTTCGCCGCGTTCCATCAACAGGTATTGATCAGCCAGGGACTGGGCAAAATCGTAATATTGTTCCACCAGCAGAATCGCCATCTCGCCGCTGTTTGCCAAAGTCTGGATGACCCGCTCGATGTCCTTGATGATGGAAGGCTGGATGCCTTCTGTCGGCTCATCGAGAATCAGCAGTTTCGGTTTCATGGCGAGTGCACGACCGATCGCCAGTTGCTGCTGCTGTCCCCCGGACAGATCACCCCCACGCCGGCCCAGCATTTGTTTCAATACAGGAAAGAGATCGAAAATACGTGCCGGCAAAGTGCTTCCGCGCGGCTGTGTGGCTAACCCGATCAGCAGATTTTCTTCGACGGTGAGACGCGGAAAGATCTCCCGCCCTTGCGGCACGTATCCCACGCCCGCTGCCGCCCGCACGTGGGAAGGCGCTGCGGTCAGCATAACGTCGCCAAAGGTGATCGAACCACGAGCCACCGGCACCAATCCCATCAGGGTTTTGAGCAAGGTGGTCTTGCCCACGCCGTTACGGCCAAGAAGACAGGTGACCTGACCCATGGGAACTTCAAAATCCAGGTCCCGCAGGATGTGGCTGCCACCATAATACTGATTGAGTCCGCTGACTTTAAGCATGGCCTATCTCCCCAGGTACACTTCGATCACCTGCGGCTCGTTCTGCACCTTGTCCAACGTGCCTTCGGCCAATACCCGGCCCTCATGCAATACAGTCACGATGCTGGCGATGCTGGCCACGAAAGCCATGTCATGTTCCACCACCACAAGGGAATGCTGTCCCGCCAAAGACTGGAACAGTTCCGCCGTGCGTTCCGTTTCGTCATCGGTCATGCCCGCTACGGGCTCATCCAGCAGCAACAGGCGGGGTTCCTGCATCAAAAGCATACCGATTTCCAACCATTGCTTTTGGCCATGGGAAAGCAACCCGGCCATACGTTCGGCCTCACCTTCCAGGCGAATCCGCTGCAGCGTATCGCTCACCCGATCGCGCACCTCATCGTCCACTTGCGCCACCAGGGAATAACGTACCCGCTTGTCCCGTTTGAGCGCTAACTCCAGGTTCTCGAATACGCTGTGGCGTTCGAACACGGTGGGTTTCTGAAATTTTCTACCAATCCCCATCGCTGCAATTTCCGGCTCGGTCATTCGCGTCAAATCCATCGCCTGCCCAAAGTAGGCCGAACCCGAATCCGGGCGCGTTTTGCCGGTGATGCAATCCATCATGGTGGTTTTTCCAGCCCCGTTCGGGCCAATGATGCAGCGCAATTCACCGTCATCAATCGAAAGTGTCAGGCGATCCAGGGCCTTGAAGCCGTCAAAGCTCACCGTGATATCTTCCAGATAGAGAATGACCCCATGCGACAGGTCTACGGCGCTGTTGTCCACCAGTCGGGCGTAACCTGCATCGCCGCTCCCAAATCCCCGCTGTTGCTTCTTTTTAAACCAGGGAGGCATCATGTTCTCCGACGCACTCGGGATCTTAGTCGCTTCCACAATCCCAAAACACCATCCGGCAGAAAAAGCGTCACCACGACAAATAAAGATCCAAGAAAAAACAGCCAATAGTCGGGGAATGCCACCGAAAAATAACTTTTTGCCAGATTGACGATGAAAGCTCCCAATACCGGCCCCCACAGTGTTGCGCGTCCCCCCACGGCCACCCATATGGCAATTTCGATCGAGTTGGCCGGGGACATCTCGCTGGGATTGATAATGCCCACCTGCGGCACATAAAGCGCACCGGCAATGCCACATAAGACTGCCGATATGGTCCAGGCCGTCAGCTTGTACCACAGGGGGTTATAGCCTAGAAACATAACGCGAGATTCTGCGTCACGGATCGCGGTTAACACACGCCCAAACTTGGAGGTGACAAGGTAGCGGCACAGCAATAGCGTCATCAGCAAGGTCAGGCCGGACAGCATGAACAGCCCAACCCGCATGCCGGGTGAGGTGATGGGAATGCCGAGAATGCGCTTGAAATCAGTAAACCCGTTGTTGCCACCAAACCCGGTTTCGTTGCGGAAAAACAGCAGCATGAATGCATAGGTCATGGCCTGCGTGATAATGGAAAAATAGACGCCTTTGATACGCGAACGGAAGGCAAAGAAACCAAACGTGATGGCCAGGAAGGCTGGCACTGCCACCACGAGCACCAAGCTCCAGAGAATGTACTCTGTACCACTCCAATACCAGGGATAGGCTTTCCAGTCCAGAAACACCATGAAGTCTGCCAGATCGCTTTGATATACCCCGTCATGTCCAATGGCGCGCATCAGATACATGCCAAAAGCATAGCCTCCCAGCGCAAAAAATACGCCGTGTCCCAGTGACAGGATGCCGCCGTACCCCCAGATCAAATCCATGGCCACGGCCACGATGGCATAGCACAGAATTTTTCCCAGTAGTGCAATGACGTAGCTTGAAACGTAGAACGGGCTTTGTTCCGGCAACGCCAGATGGAGCAGGGGCAGCAATACCAGCATGATTGCGACAAACAGGCCGGTAGCGATCCAGCCGGTTGTGTCGAAGAGCGCTAGAGTTCGAAACAATAGCGGAGTGCGCATGCTCAGTTGTCCACAAACCGCCCCTTGAGGGCAAACAACCCTTGGGGGCGACGCTGAATGAAGATGATGACGAATACCAACAAGATGATCTTGGCGATAACCGCCCCCACCCAACCTTCCAGGAATTTGGACAGGATTCCCAGCCCCAAAGCTGCCCAGACCGCCCCGGCAAGCTGGCCCACGCCTCCCAGCACAACTACCATGAACGAATCAACGATGTAGCCCTGCCCCATGTCCGGACCTACATTGGAAATCTGCGACAAGGCCACTCCGCCCAACCCGGCAATCCCGGCGCCAAGCCCAAACGCTACAGTGTCAATCAACCCGGTGGGCACCCCCATGCAACCCGCCATAGCCCGATTCTGCGTCACGGCTCGGACAAACAGGCCAAGCCTGGTTTTATTCATGAGCACCCAAACCAGTGCCAGCACAAACAGGGAAAACAGGATGATGTCGATACGGTTCCAGGGCAGACTGAGTCCCCACGGCAAAGCCACCCTGCCTGACATCCAGGAGGGATTGGTCAGCTCAACATTTTGTGCGCCAAACATCAGGCGAGCACATTGAATCAGCCCGAGCGACAGGCCCCAGGTGGCCAGCAATGTTTCCAGCGGTCGCCCATAAAGCCACCGAATCACGGTGCGTTCCAGAATCACTCCCACCAGGGCCGCGCTCAGGAATGCCACAGGAATCGCCGCCAGCACGTAGCCTTCCAGCGCCTGTGGCCAGTGCAGACGAAACCATCCTTGCGTCACATAGGTGGCATACGCTCCCACCATCAACAACTCGCCATGGGCCATATTGATAACGCCCATCACGCCATAAGTAATCGCGAGCCCTAATGCAGCCAGCATCAAAATGCTTCCGAGCGATATTCCTGAAAATATTCTGGCCAGGGCATCGCTCAGCGCCAGGCGATTGTCCACGGACTTGAGTGAAGCTTGCGCTGCGCGCCGTACCGCTTCGACAGGTTCATGGGCCGGATCCAGCAAAATGGTCAGCAGATTCCGGGCATTTGGGCTGGAACTATTCTCCAGGGCTTGCACTGCCGACAAGCGTAACGACGCCTCCGGGCTGCCCAGGTTGATCTGCGCCACCGCCAAGAGCAGCAGCTCACGTATGCCAGCATCGGTCTCTTGCGCCACAGCTTTTGTCAGTACTGGCAGCATGTCCGGACTAACATCATTCAGCAGGGCTTCGGCCGCCTTGCGCCGCACAGAGGGCTTGGGGTCAAACAACTTGAGTGAGGAAAGTGCGGTGTTGAGTTCTGAGCGCACCCGATTGTTGATCACGACATTGTCGCTGGATTCGGGTATCGGGGTGAGCGCCAGTCCGGTCACGGCATCGATGGCCTGGTCTCCATTGAGATAAAACACATGCTCCCCATCCACAAACAATGCATCGTCGGACAAAGATTTCAGCACCAGTACGGCTTCGGGGGTCGCCAAGGCGCCCAGGTCTTGAATGGCCCGGATTTTTTCATCTGATTCACCATTCGCCAAGGTATGGATTAATGCGGCATCCAGCGTGGCCCCTGCCATCAGTGAACCCCCGAGCAACATCAACAGCATCAAAAATTTGGTCATCATGGAAAAGGGTGCATCCGGCGCTTAGACCGGATGCACATAAACGCCCTGCGGAGTGAATTGGTCACACTGAGTTACTTCGGTTCCGGCACATCCTTTTTCTTGTCATTGCCTGCGATATATGGGCTCCAGGGTTGTGCGCGAATCGGACCCTTGGTTTTCCAGACCACGTTAAATTGACCATCGGCTTTCACTTCACCGATGAATACCGGTTTCCACAGGTGATGGTTTTTCTCATCCATCTTGATCTCAAAGCCGTCAGGTGCCTTGAAGCTCTGACCCCCCATGGCAGCGATGACCTTATCGACATCGGTGCTGCCTGCCTTTTCAACCGCCTGCTTCCACATATGAATTCCAATGTAAGTGGCTTCCATCGGATCATTGGTCACCACAGAATCGGCTTTGGGCAGGTTGTTCTTTTTAGCCCAGGCCCGATACATGGCAATGAACTTCTGGTTAACCGGATTCTTCAGGGACTCGAAATAGTTCCAGGCCGCGAGTTCTCCTACCAACGGTTTGGTATCCACGCCGCGCAGTTCCTCTTCCCCCACTGAGAATGCAACCACTGGCACTTCAGTGGCTTTCAGGCCGGCGTTACCCAGCTCCTTGTAAAACGGCACATTGGAGTCGCCATTGATTGTAGAGACGACAGCGGTTTTCTTGCCCTCGGATGCAAATTTCTTGATCTTGGCAATGATAGTCTGATAATCGCTGTGACCAAACGGTGTGTACTCTTCCATGATGTCCGATTCGGCGACTCCCTTGCTCTTCAGAAAGGCTCGCAGGATCTTGTTGGTGGTCCGCGGGTAGACATAATCGGTTCCCAGCAGGACAAAGCGTTTGGCGCCACCGCCATCCTTGCTCATCAGATATTCCACGGCTGGAATGGCTTGCTGGTTAGGAGCAGCGCCAGTGTAGAACACATTGCGTTCCAGTTCTTCACCTTCATATTGAACCGGGTAGAACAATAAGCCGTTCAATTCCTTGAATACAGGTAACACGGACTTGCGGGACACCGAGGTCCAGCACCCAAATACCACCGCGACGTTGTCCTGAGAGAGTAATTGCCGCGCCCGCTCGGCAAACAGGGGCCAGTTGGAAGCTGGATCCACCACCACCGGCTCCAGTTGCTTGCCCAACACGCCACCATGAGCATTGATGTCAGCGATGGTCATCAATGCCGTTTCCTTGAGCGCCGTTTCAGAAATGGCCATGGTGCCCGAGAGGGAATGCAGGATGCCTACCTTGATGGTATCCGCGGCATATGCGGTGGCTGCCGCTAATCCCGAGGCCGCTAGCGCAAGCGTAAGCGCAGTGGCCTGCAGGAAGTTTCGACGCTGTTTCATGAATACACTCCTTAACTGAAGTTGAGAAATCAGGAACCCGAAGGCCCTGGCACGCAATCAGGATAGAAGTGCCTCCGGCGAATCTAAATAAGCAACATTGCTTATGCCGTTACCTGCCCAACTCCAGAAAATTCGCAATTCTGCGTATTTCAGGAGACGACCCGGATCCCTAATCTTTGACCCTGATGATTCGAAAAAACCCTGATTCCACTTCTGCAACTTACCAAAGGAGCCTGATATGAACCGGAAACGAATTTCCCCTCTGCTTACAAAGACCGCTGTGACCATGGCGTGTCTGGGGGCTCTGTCGGCCCATGCTGGGGCCACCATCAATTTTGGCGATGACCAGTCAGCTTCTTTTGGGCTAGGGCTACGCACGTCCTATGACAGTAACGGCGGTGATGGGCAAGCCACCGGGCAATCCTTCAATGTGGACAACCTGCGCTTGTATACCAACTTCTCCCTGTCCAAGACGATCAAGGCGACGTTCAATACGGAATACAACAGCGCCACCAACGCGGTCAGCGTGCTGGATGCCTATGCCCAGATTGAACCCATGCAAGAGTTCAATTTTTGGGTTGGTCGACTGCTCCCCCCGAGTGACCGCGCCAACATGGACGGCCCGTTCTACATCAACGTGTGGAGTTATCCCGGAATTGCTTCGGTCTATCCGGAACAGTATCTGGATGGTCGTGATCAAGGTGCCACTGTCTGGGGGGTTGTGGCGAATCAACGTCTGACCTATGCGGTGGGCGGATTCCAGGGGCGTGAAAGCTCGGCAGTCAATAACAGCGGCCGGGGTGGGTCCAAAAACCTGATGTATACCGCACGGCTTAACTACAACTTCTGGGACACCATGCTCGACCCGGCCTACTATGCCAGTAGTACTTACTACGGTACCAAGGACGTCCTGGCTCTGGGCCTGGCCGGGATGAACCAGAAAAATGGCGTGAGCACGGCCACCGGCGTCAACGCAGATTACAAAGCCTGGAACGTGGATTTTCTGATGGAAAAGAAAGTGCTGGATGGCGGGGCCTTCACCGTGGAAGGAGCCTATTACAAAGTGGATACCCAAAATACCCTGGATAGTTACTGTTCTGTTGCAGCCACCACGGATTGTTGGGGTGGGGCCGTGGCCCAGGGGACTTCTCACCTGGGCACAGTGGAGTTCTTGTTTCCACAGAAGGTGGGCTGGGGCAAGATCCAACCGTTTTACCGGTATCAGGACTTCAAGCCGGATGCAGTGGATAACGGCATAGGGCTGGGACAAACGGTGCGCACCCAGAAGAATGACGTGGGACTCAACTACGTCATCAAAGGTCATGACGCCCGGGTCTCGGTGGTCTACGAGGAGACCAACAAGGCGGGCCTTCCTTCCATCAATTCATTCATCATCGGTATGCAATTGCAGTTTTAGAAGGAGCTGACGCGGCAGTCTGACAGTTGGTGTCCATTTCTCCCTTGGACTCCATCTGTCAGGTGTCAGTTGCGACCCGGGGGTAGCATCAGCCGCACCACGTTCATCGCCCGCGCAGCAGCAGCCGTCCGGGTCTCCACTCCTAATTTGACGAAAACATGTTCCAGGTGCTTGTTGATGGTGCGCGGACTGGTGCCCAGGATATCGGCAATATCGCGACTGATCTTGCCCCGTACGACCCAATACAGTACTTCGGCCTCGCGCAGCGTCAATTGCAATCCTTCTGACAACGCCTGGACGATCAATGCATCGTCTTCTTCCCGGAGCGCAATCAACCAATCACCCTCTTCGGTTTTTCGCTGCAGTGTCAAGGTGAGCCGTCGCTCGTCACGACTGACATTGAAGGAAGACTGGCCCGAATCATCCACCGCCAAATCAGCCACCGATTTTATCCACTGCTGCAGCGATGCCAGTGATGGCCCGGAATCGCCATCGAGATATTTATCCAGCAACCGTTTGGCAAGCGGCGTACGCCACAGCACGGCGCCGTCGCCTAAACGAACGGCCATCATGCCCTGCCCAAAAGTATCCAGGGCATCGGTGGTTTGCTGGATGTGCCGGGCGTTCTGGACCTGGGAGGCGATACGCGCCAGCACTTCGGGCGGGCGAATCGGCTTGGTGACGTAGTCGCTTCCCCCTGCTGCGAAAGCAGCAACCACATGCTCTGTTTCCGTGAGTCCTGTCATGAAAATGATCGGGATGGCCTGAGTCATGACATGGGCTTTCAGGCGCCGTGCCACTTCAAACCCGTCCAGCCCGGGCATCAGCGCATCCAATAAAATCACATCTGGGGCAATCTCCAAAGCCCGCTCGATGGCGCTTTTTCCGTTCGTCGCCACCAGCACCACATAGCCCGCTTCGTCCAGCGCATCATGCAATACCGCCAGGTTTTCAGGGACATCGTCCACAATCAGAACGATGGCACCCGCATGGGCATTACTCAACATGGCCAAGTTTCTCCCGTAACAGAGCACGCAGCGCATCAAAACGAAAACCACCGGCCATTCCCCGCATTTCTTCCACGAAGCCTGCATAGGCTGGGTCCCGCTGCTCCAGCGCTTCCAGCCGGGTCAGCAAGCCCCTCACATAACCCCGTGTGACCAGCTCATCAAGCGCCAGCAATTCCTCCCGCTCCGGAGTCCGCACGTCCATCGCACTACCCGCCGCAAGCCAGTTGAGCAGCAAACCCATCTGAACCGGTTTGGTGATGAAATCTTCAGACGCGATTCCTACCGAATTGTCCAACCCCTTGTCAAAGGCATTGGCTGAGACGATGGCAATCCGCGCCTTGGATAGCTTGCGCTCACGGATGCGCCGAATGGTCTCCCAGCCATCTATGCCCCCCATGGCCAAATCCATGAGAATGACATCTGGTTGGAAAGATGGAAGACACTCCAGGCACGCTTCACCGGATTCCGCTTCAGCCACGATAAATCCCATAGGTTCGAGCGTTTGCACCAGGAGTTCACGATCGACTTTTTCGTTATCCACCACCAGAATGCGCTGGCGTGGCCCCTGATATCCCGTGCTGCCTGTGGGTACTGAAGCCTGGCCTACCGTTTCATAGTGCAACTTGGGCAAAAACAACCGGATCTTGAAGGTGCTGCCCGCACCGAGGGCACTTTTGACCGAAATCTCCCCACCCATCATCTCGGTCAGCATTTTGCTAATGGTAAGCCCAATGCCGGTCCCACTGATCAAGGTCTCTCCAATATGGGTCCCGCGCGAAAATGGTTCAAAAATTCGCTGAAGATCATTCTCCGAAATCCCCGGTCCGGTGTCCTCAACTTCAAACAACGCCATCTCACGCTGATAGGCCAGGTGCAGGATAACCCGACCCTGCTGGGTAAACTTGAGCGCATTGCCCAGTATGTTGATCAGAATCTGTTGTAATCGGCGCTGGTCCGCGCGCACCACCGCTGGAATCTCTCCACTTGTAGCGTAATGAAAATCCAGCCCTTTGCTGGTAGCCTGCACCGTAAACATGTCCACCAGTTGCTGCATGAACTCTGTAAAATTGATAGCGCGGATATTAAGCGTGAACTTGCCGCTTTCGATGCGTGCCACATCGAGCGTATCCTCGATCAGCGACAACAGATGATCTCCACTGCGGCGAATGATTCGGATGGCCTGGCGTCGATGCTGTGGGATCGATTCATCGCCGTCGAGAATCTGGGCATACCCCAGGATGCTGTTGAGTGGCGTACGCAGTTCGTGGCTGATGGCGGTGATATACCGGCTTTTGGCCTGATTGGCGAGATCAGCGATCAATTTGGCTTTTTGTAACTGCTCGTCGGTCTGGCGGTGCGAATCAATTTCCTCCATCAGCAAATGATTCTGCCGGTTGAGTTCTTCCTGAGCCACCTGCCTCGTTTTGTGGGCCAGTACCACCCACCAGGCCACGATGCTGGCCACCAACACGGTTATCACATAGACACTGACAAAGGAGCTTTGCAGCCATGGTGCCAGGTCGTATCCCATAATCTTGAGGGTGTCCCGCTCATAGTGATAGACCAGCAGCGTGATCAAGGCAAGCAGCGGAATGATGAGGGTCATCAGCAACAGGTAATCACCCAGCCCCGAGTTGAGTCGCGGCCACAGCGTTTGGGGCAGGATACGGCGCAGTCCGCGATCCCATTGTGACGAGAGGCGCGCTTCCGGTTTACACAAGTCGTGACAACGCGCATCGAGTGAGCAACATAGCGAGCAAATGGAATCCCGATAGGCAGGACACTGTGCCATATCTTCCTCCTGATATTCGCGTTCACAAATGCAACATTTTCCGCTGCCGCTTCCCCAACTGGGCATGGCCGGCTGGCGCGCCAGGTAATAGCGACCCTGAGTGGCCCAAGCAAGCAACGGGGTGACCACTAGCGCCGCGCCAATGGCGACAAACGGCGCAAAGGGCTTTGCTGTCGCACCAAACAGTCCCACGTAGACCGACACGGAAAGTCCTGAAGCCATCAGGAGGGCACCTACGCCCACGGGATTGATGTCAAACAGATACGCCCGACGAAATTCGATCCCCGGTGGACTAAGCCCGAGGGGCTTGTTGATCATCAGATCGGCAAACACCACCACCATCCAGGAAACAGCGATGTTGGAATACAGGCCGAGCACCTGGCGCAGCGCCTGGAACACATCCAGTTCCATCAACGTCAGGGCAATCAGCGTGTTGAACACCACCCACACCACTCGGCCCGGATGGCTGTGTGTGAGGCGGGAAAAGAAATTGGACCAGGCAAGCGACCCTGCATAAGCATTGGTGACATTGATCTTGAGCTGCGAGATGACCACGAATAGCGTAGTGGCCCAGAGTGCCCAGGTTGCCTGGTTGAATACCGCATTGAACCCGATCAGGTACATCTGGTTGGGATCCACCGCCTTGGGTGCTGGGATCATCCAGGTCAGAGCCAGATAAGCCAGCAATGCGCCGCCCAGCATCTTAAGAACCCCCGGCACCACCCAACCCGGCCCGCCCATCAGGACGCCGGCATACCAACGCCAGCGATTTGTCGAATTCTTGGCCGGCATGAAACGTAGATAATCCACCTGTTCGCCCATCTGTGTAATCAGCGCTATCCCCACGGAGAGGGCAGCACCAAAGGAAGGCCAGTCAAACCCTTCAGTACTGCGACCGATTCCCCGAAAAGCCACCAGCCCCATCAAGGCATCCGGTTGCTTGAACAGGATGGCGACATAAGGCAGGGCCAGCATCACTACCCAAACCGGCTGGGTATAGGTCTGCAAGCGGCTGATGACGGTGATGCCATGAGTCACGAGGGGGATGACGACCAGGGAGCAGATCAGATAGCCCCAGGCCGGCGGAATGTGAAAGCACAGTTCAAGTGCATAGGCCATGATGGCCGCTTCAAGTGCGAAAAAAATGAAGGTAAAGGATGCATAGATGAGGGACGTCAGGGTCGAACCGATATAGCCGAATCCGGCGCCGCGCGTCAGCAGGTCCATGTCCACCCCATAGCGGGCGGCGTAATAACTGATGGGGGTACCAATCACAAAAATCAGCAACCCTGCCACCAGAATGGCCCAGAAGGCGTTGGTGAAACCATAATTGACCAGGAGGGTGCCGCCCACCGCTTCCAGCACCAAAAAGGATGCGGCGCCAAACGCGGTGTTGGCCACCTGCCACTCGGACCACTTGCGAAAGCCGTGTGGCGTGAAGCGTAGCGCATAATCTTCCAGCGTTTCTGTCGCCACCCAGCTGTTGTAATCCCGCCGGACTTTCATGACCCGCTGAGCGGGCGCGTCATCCTTCATCGCTGTATCCAACGCACCAAAGTCAGCGCTGCCACCAGCAAGCTGAGCATGGATACAACCCAGCCCATGAAACGTGCGGCCTTCAAGCCGATCTGATCCGTTCGACACAGCAGGCGAAATACCCACAAGCCGTTGAAGCCATCCACCAGCAACATGCCCAGCACAAACAGAAGACCCAACATCAGTGCATGCTCCCACCCGCCGAAGTGGGTCGCAATCGTTGCAAATAAGGCAGCCTGGCTAAGCGTATCAAATGAAATGGCAAACAAGGCCCCGATGAGGGGCACCAGCCATGGGCTGGCCGCTTGCCCGACAGCTCCCGGCCAGCGCCCCCTGAGCCCAGTCAATCGGACGACCTCGTGCGGTAACGTAGTCCATACGGTATATAGATTGAGGGCCCCCAGCACTACCAGGAAGAACACGGAGACAGCCATACCAAAACCATCCAGCCAAAGCGGCAGTGGCCCCACATGCACCGCCATGCTGACTGCCAGTGCAATCGCCAGTACGACCCCTCCATGCCCAAGGGAGAACAAAGCGCCACAATAGCGGGAAAGTTGGGGGCGACCCTGACTGTGGCAGCGCGTCAGTCCATCGATAGTGGCCAGATGGTCGGGATCAAACCCGTGTTGGCAACCCAACACCAACACCAAGGCACAGATCGAAGACCAGTCGGTTTCGCTAGTAATAAAGTTCATCTTGATGATCAAAAACGAATGACCGTCCCCTCGCGACGTGGATCAGCGGCGCCCCAACGTTCGTGCGTAACCGGATCTTCGCCTATCAGTTGCACCGATCCAATAGGCTCCGGCGTCAATATCAAGCGATGACCCTGCGCCCGTAGGGCGTCAATCAGCCCAGGAGACAAAGCGGGTTCGACCAGAGTCTCGCCAGCCGCATTCAGCACGGCGAAACGTGGTATCCGTACTGCAGCGTCGCCCGTGAGGTGATCATCCAGCAAATCCAGCGTCATTTCCAGTACTGTGCTAATGATTGTGGAACCCCCTGGCGAACCGTAAGCCAGTAACCACTGACCCTGCCGAAATACCAGCGTAGGGGCCATGCTGCTGCGCGGACGCATTCCCGGTCGCACATCATTGGCACCAGGATCCTGTGGCCCGGCCTTCGGCACCCGATTGAAATCGGTGAGCTCGTTGTTGAGCAGAAAACCGTAGCCTGGGACGAGAATCCCGCTGCCCCATACCGCTTCCACTGTACTGGTGCAACTCACCACATTGCCCTCAGCGTCCACTACAGTGAAATGGGTGGTATGTGTCCCTTCCGGTTCCAGCCCCGACCCTGAGTCAGGCATTCGTTTCTCCACATCCATCGCATGCACGAGTTGAAGGAGATAATGCCCATCCAGCAGACGCGCCACCGGAACCGGTGTGGCCGCCGGGTCGCCCAGCCAAAGCGCACGGTCGCCCATCGCCAGACGCAAGGCTTCAATCGTGACATGGGTTGCGCTCAACTCACCCGCACCAAAACCTTCTGCACGCCCCAGCGGAAAATGTTCCAACAACCCCAAAGTCTGCAAGAGTGCGAGCCCCCCGGAGGATGGTGGCGGCATGGTAACGAGCGTGTAATCCTGGTAACGCCCGATCAGCGGCGTGCGCAGCGCCACTCGATACCCAGCGAGATCTGCGAGTGTCATGCGCCCCACCCCGGCAGGCCCCAAGGTAGAACGTCGCTGGGCCGCTACAATGGCACCTGCGATTTTTCCCTGGTAAAACACGCCTGGACCTTCTGCGGCAATCTGTTCAAAGGTGCGTGCAAGATCCGGCTGACGCAACCAGTCACCCACTTGCAGGGGCTGACCCGCCCCATTGCGAAACAGGGCCCGGGTCTCTGGCTGGAGGGCAGCGCGCGGACTGGCGAGTTCGTGCGCAAGATAGGGCGTCACCGCAAACCCCTGACGCGCGAGGCCGATGGCTGGCTGTAACACGGCCGCAAGCGATTTCTTGCCCCAACGACGCTGGGCTTCCGCAAATCCCGCCAGTGTCCCCGGTACTCCAACCGCAATCCCGTTGACGGAATTCTCCCCGAAAGTATGGTGCGCAAACTGATCTGCGGTCGCCGCGGCGGGAGCCACTTCGCGCGCATCGATAACCAGTGTTTCGTGAGTTTTGGCCAGATAGACCAGAATGAAGGCCCCACCACCGATACCCGAAGATTGGGGCTCCACCACATTGAGGGCAAATTGGACGGCCGCGGCAGCATCCACCGCATTGCCCCCCTGGTGCAGGATCGTTGCCCCCGCCTCCGCGGCCAGTGGATGCGATGCTGTGATCACCGTTTCTCCTTGCGCGTGGGCCCACCCAAGGCTCAAGAAGAGCGTCAAAGCGGTGAGTAACCTGCAGAAACGCGGCATGGAGTTATATTTTTTTACAATTTTAAAGCAGAAATAAAACACTCTTTTGCGAAAGGTCTGCTATCTTCAAATCGCAGACAGTGCAGTTGGGGTACTAGCCCTTTTAGACGGGCGGATCATCGGATCCGCCCCTTTTTTTGCTCAGCGTTCCAGCACCCACTTCAGGCTATCCAGTCCCACACGATACAGATCGGTGATGATCTTTACCGTTACCTTATCCCGCTTGGCATTTTTTCCCGACGAAGATGAATTGTTGTAGGTTTCGATATCGATACCGAACACCAGGGGGCCCGGCGGCATATCAAGACTCGGTGCGCCATCGGGATCCTCCAGGATCCCCTTCACATCAAAAGCCCCGCGCCATTCCACCACGCTAGTGCCCGGCGTTGCACCTCTACTGACGCGCATCATGGCAGTGTAACGCGTGACGGGCCAGGGACTGGAAGTCACGTGGTAACGTAGCGTCATGTCCGCGTCGCTACGCTCATCCAGGACATCCACTTCCTTGCCCAAATCGTCTTTAAAGACGAGCGCCCGAGTAAGGAAATCCCGACCTTCATCGATGGATGTGCTTCTGTCCACTGCAGAATTCCAATGTGCTATACCGTCGAAATCACCTATCAACGCCCAGACTTTTGCCGGGTCGGCCCGGACAGTAATCGACTGGGATACCGTTTCGTGGAAAAAGCCTGGCTGAGTTGCTGCCGGTACGCTTGCAACCATCACTGACAATAGGATCGCCAGCGTCATTTTTTGAAATTTCATGAGTCCCCCTCCCGTTGATTGGGAACGCCTTTTTTGACGCCCGTCGTTTTCTTATGCCAGCGCTGCACGCTACGCACTCCCCATAAGACATACCCCGAGCATGCATAGATGAGAAAAAAAGCCCACAACACACGTGCCTGGTCCAGGGTGACGATCACAAACCCCAGCATAACCAGCAGAACGGCCCAGAATGGCACGCTGCGGCGCAGGTTAAGGTCCTTGAAACTGTAGAACTTGACGTTAGAAACCATGGAGAGTCCGGCAAACACGGTAACACACCAGACAAGCCAATGAATGTGAGACCCCTCCACCCCATAGACGGATTGCAGCACCCAGACCATTCCCGCCAATAGCGCAGCAGCAGCCGGGCTGGGCAACCCGGTAAACCAGCGCTTGTCAACCACATTGAGTTGGGTATTGAAACGCGCCAAACGCAGCGCTGCGCCAGCACAGTAGATGAATGCCGCCAGCCAGCCCAGTTTGCCCATCCCGCGCAAGGACCATTCGTAGATGACGAGCGATGGGGCCGCACCAAATGAGACCATATCAGACAAGCTGTCGTACTCCGCCCCAAAGGCGCTCTGGGTACGCGTCAGCCGCGCCACGCGGCCATCCAGTCCGTCCAACACCATGGCAATGAAAATCGCCTGGGCAGCCATCTCGAAATAGCCATTCATGCCTTGCACAATGGCGAAGAACCCGGCAAACAGGGCGGCAGTAGTAAACAGGTTGGGCAGCAGGTAAATGCCTCGGCGCCGCGCAGCGGTATCAATCAGGGGTTTGGGTGAGTCGGGAGGCAGCAACACGGTCAACCCTCAGAGCAGTTCAGGACTGTGGCCATTCGGCCAGGATGGTGGTGGTGGCCTTTACATTATCACCAATCGCCGCCCGAAGGTGAACCTCGGGAGGAAGGTACAGATCAACACGGGAACCAAAACGAATAAAGCCATAGCGTTGCCCTGGCTGGAGCACGTCCCCCTTGCTGACGTAACACAGAATACGCCGGGCAATCAGACCGGCCACCTG
>JAGWPH010000271.1 GCA_028870615.1 Betaproteobacteria bacterium | reverse complement strand
GGACAACTTGCGCGTGCTGGCTGAATTATACGGAGTCTCCTTTTTGTTGGATCACCAACCTGTTCCGGACTGAATGTTAGTGCAATCGGCATGACAGCGGCCATCGAAATTCATGGCGCCGACAAGCGTTTTGGAACGGTACACGCCCTGAAATCGGTAGACTTGACGGTAGAGGCTGGCGATTTTTTTGCCCTGCTGGGTCCCAATGGGGCTGGAAAAACAACACTCATCAACTTGCTCGCGGGATTGTCGGTTCCCGATGCAGGCACGCTCAATGTCATGGGTTTCGATGTGATCCGGGATTACCAGAAGGCGCGGCGTAACCTTGGGGTTGTGCCCCAGGAATTGGTCTTTGATCCCTTCTTTACGGTTCGTGAGGCCCTGGAAATCCAATCCGGATATTTTGGTCTTAAAAATAACGACGACTGGATCGACGATATCCTGTACAACCTGCAGCTTGCTGACAAAGCGCATGCCAATATGCGCACGCTCTCGGGTGGCATGAAACGGCGCGTTTTGATTGCCCAAGCGCTGGTCCACCGCCCTCCAGTCATCGTTCTGGATGAACCCACTGCCGGGGTGGACGTGGAGTTGCGGCAAAGTCTATGGAAGTTTATTCAACGCCTCAACCGCGAAGGCCATACCATTCTGTTGACAACACATTATCTGGAGGAAGCCGAGACACTGTGTCGTCGAGTGGCCATTCTCAAGCAAGGGCAGATCGTGGCTCTTGATACGACCCAAAATCTCTTGAAGTCCCGTGACCTGCACAGTCTGGAAGATGTGTTCGTAGCCATCATGCACGACAGAGGAATAGAGGCTGAGTTATAAATCGTGAGTGGCTTTCGGACGCTATTTTTCAAGGAAGTGTTGCGGTTCTGGAAGGTGTCCCTTCAGACTGTACTGGCACCACTTATTTCCACATTGCTCTACTTGTTGGTGTTCTCCCATGTCATGGTCGATCACGCCGAAGTCTATCCGGGCGTTTCCTATGCTGCATTCCTCATTCCTGGGCTTGCCATGATGTCGATGGTACAAAATGCGTTTGCCAACAGTTCATCCAGTCTGGTGCAGTCCAAGGTGACGGGAAATCTTGTGTTTGTCCTGCTGACGCCACTCTCTCATTGGGAATTCTACTGGGCCTACGTCCTGGCCTCGGTGGTGCGGGGTGTGCTGGTTGGTTCGGTGGTGATGCTGACGGCCTGGTTTTTTTTCGTGGTGCCGGTCAGGGAGCCGCTCTGGATTGTCATTTTTGTCTTGCTGGCCACGGTGCTGTCGGGATCACTGGGCGTCCTCGCAGGGATTTGGGCGGAAAAATTCGACCAGATGGCTGCATGGCAAAATTTTATCGTGTTACCCCTGACGTTTTTGTCTGGGGCGTTTTATACCATCCACTCGCTTCCGCCTTTCTGGAGTGCCCTGTCTCGATTCAACCCGTTTTTTTACATGATTGACGGGTTTCGCTATGGGTTTTTGGGCAATAGTGACGTACCTCCATGGCAATCGCTATTGATTGTCGGGGGCACCTGTTTGGCCTTATCATGGACGACTCTGGCTTTGTTGCGCAGCGGTTGGCGTTTGCGAACCTAAAGACCGGTATTGTTGATGGAAATCCACCATGATTCAGCCACAGGACATCAAAAAGTACATCGAAACCAACCTGCCTTGTGAACGGGTAGAGGTGAGTGGAGATGGCCATCACTTCGAAGCCATCATCGTGAGTCATCAATTTGCCGGGAAGAGTCGTGTCGCCCAGCACCAATTGGTTTATCAGGCCTTGGGCGATCGCATGCGTGCTGAGATTCATGCGTTGTCCATGCGTACCCTGACTCCTGAACAATGGGCGGCCCTGGGCAGCCACTGACCGGTTCTATATAAACGTGGATCAGCTGGTTATTGCGGGTGGACGCCCCCTGGCGGGAGAGGTTGAAGTTTCGGGCGCCAAAAATGCTGCATTGCCTATCTTGTGCGTGTCTTTACTGACATCTCAGACTGTCGTTTTCAATAACGTGCCGGAGTTGCGTGATGTGGGAACCCTGCTGCGCCTGGTGCGCAGCATGGGAGTGGCCGTGGAACGCAAACCCAACCGGGTGACACTGAATTCCGAAACGCTCGGTGAACCTGTGGCGCCTTATGATCTGGTCAAAACCATGCGTGCCTCGATTTTGGTACTGGGGCCATTGCTGGCGCGTTTCGGGCATGCGCGTGTTTCCCTGCCAGGAGGTTGTGCAATTGGCGAGCGGCCCGTGGACTTGCATATCAAGGGGTTGCAGGCCATGGGAGCACGGATCGAAATCGAGCATGGATATATTGTTGGGGAAGTTGGACGCCTTAAGGGAGCGCGTATCTTCATGGATACGGTGACCGTGACGGGTACCGAAAATCTGATGATGGCTGCGGTGTTGGCTGAAGGAACCACCGTTCTTGAGAATGCTGCCCGTGAACCTGAAGTGGTTGATCTGGGCGAGTGCCTGATCAGTATGGGGGCGCGTATCAAGGGGCATGGCACCGACGTTATCACCATTGAAGGGGTTCAATTTCTCCACGGGACGGAATATACCGTCATGCCGGATCGCATTGAGACGGGGACTTTCCTGGTGGCAGCAGCTGCTACGGGAGGGAATGTGCGCCTGGTCGGCGTGCGTTCTGATACCCTCGATGCGGTATTGGACAAGCTCATCGAAGCCAACGCTTTTATCGAGTGTACTGCGGATCAGATCCGGATTCGTATGCGCGGGCCCAATCATGGTGTCAGCTTGCGTACGGCGCCCTATCCTGCTTTTCCTACGGACATGCAAGCCCAGTTTATGGCGATGAATGCTGTGGCACAAGGAACGACAGTCGTTACTGAAACCATTTTTGAAAACCGTTTCATGCATGTGCAAGAATTGCGTCGACTGGGTGCCAATATCGAAGTGGAAGGCAACGCGGCCATCATCCGGGGAGTCGAAAAACTGGAGGGTGCTACGGTCATGGCCACCGACCTGCGCGCTTCGGCGAGTTTGGTCATTGCAGGATTGATTGCACATGGCGAGACCGTGGTGGATCGCATTTATCATTTGGATCGCGGCTATGAAAAAATCGAGCAGAAACTCTCCCAACTGGGAGCAGGTATCGTTCGTCGTTCCGTGGAGGAGGTGTGATGATTTCCGCTGAAGCCCTGGCAGCTACAACCTCAGCAATGCGGTTTGAAGGTGTCACCATTGCCCTTTCAAAAGGCAGGATTTTTGATGACACTGCACCCCTGTTGAAGGTAGCAGGTATTACGCCTTTGGGTGACCCCGAGCATTCCCGTCAATTGATCCTGCCCACCGACCGCCCTGATGTTAGGTTGGTTATCGTTCGGGCGTCCGATGTCCCTACCTATGTGCAATACGGTGCTGCAGACATCGGGGTGGCCGGCAAGGACGTACTGATGGAACATGGCGGTAGCGGGTTATATCAGCCGCTGGATCTGCAGATTGCAAAATGTCGGCTCATGGTGGCTGTTCCCCAAGGGTTTGATTATGCCGGTGCGATTGGTCGAGGAGCGCGTTTACGGGTTGCAACCAAATATGAAACCACGGCCCGCAACCACTTTGCCGAAAAAGGCGTGCATGTGGATCTGATCAAATTGTATGGCTCAATGGAACTGGCGCCCTTAACCGGATTGGCGGATGTCATTGTAGATCTGGTCAGTAGTGGTAACACCCTCAAGGCCAACCGTCTCGAAGCCGTCGAGGAAATCGCAGCCATCAGTGCACGACTGATTGTCAATGTGGCGACCTGGAAACTCAATCGTGCCAGGATTGCCCCCATTGTTGAGGCATTTGCCAGGGGAGTGGGGTTGTCATGAAGCTTCGTCGCATCAATTCGGCCGACCCGGGTTTTGAAGTGGCCCTGACACAACTGACTGCTTTCGAGAGCTCGCAGGATCCTGCGGTGGATGAGGCAGTGGCCGGAATTGTGGCTGAGGTCAGGCGCCGAGGTGATGCGGCGTTGCTGGAATATACCCGCCGTTTCGATCGTTGGCAGGCTGCTTCTGCCGCTGCCCTGGAGATTCCTTCGGAGCTGCTTAAACGGGCCCTGGATGGGTTGCCGGCAATGCAACGCGAAGCACTCAGCGAAGCGGCGCGACGCATTCGATTGTTTCATGAGCGCCAGAAGAATGAAACCTGGACCTACACTGAAACCGATGGCACGGTGCTTGGGCAGCAGGTAACGGCACTGGATCGCGTAGGACTGTATGTTCCTGGCGGCAAGGCGGCCTACCCTTCTTCAGTACTGATGAATGCCATTCCAGCCAACGTGGCTGGCGTACGCGAAATCATCATGGTTGTGCCCACCCCTGACGGGTTTCGCAACGACCTGGTTTTGGCTGCCGCAGCTTTGGCTGGTGTGACGCGTGTTTTTACCGTGGGTGGGGCGCAAGCTGTGGCGGCGCTGGCATTTGGTACCGAAACCATCCCTGCCGTGGACAAGATTGTCGGACCTGGCAACGCTTTTGTCGCAGCAGCAAAACGTCGCGTGTTCGGCATCGTAGGTATTGATATGGTCGCCGGGCCATCCGAAATCCTGATTATTGCTGATGGAGCCACTCCTCCGGAATGGGTGGCTATGGACCTGTTTTCTCAGGCGGAGCACGACGAGTTGGCTCAGTCGATCCTGTTATGCCCTGATGCGGGATACTTGGACCGGGTTGAAACGGCCATCCATCGGCTGATCGAAGCCATGCCACGCCGGGCGGTTATCGAAGCCTCATTGGAAAAACGAGGCGCTCTAATCCAGGTGCGGGATCTGGAAGAAGCTTGTGCAATTTCCAATCAGATTGCGCCAGAGCATTTGGAACTTTCGGTTGCGGACGGCGAACGGTGGTTGAAGTTAATTCGTCATGCCGGGGCAATATTCGTGGGGCCGTACAGTTCTGAAGCACTGGGAGATTACTGTGCAGGACCGAACCATGTTCTGCCGACCGGTCGTACGGCGCGATTCGCTTCTCCGCTAGGCGTTTATGATTTTCAAAAACGAACCAGCCTCATCAAGATGTCCCAAAGCGGTGCGCGTACCCTGGGCGCAGTAGCCCAGGTGTTGGCTGAACGGGAGGGACTGGTGGCTCATGCCCGCTCTGCAGCATACCGTTCCGGAGACTGACTGTTGATGGACTGCATTCGCGAGGAAATCAGAGCGCTTTCTGCCTATGCTGTCGTCCCTGCAGAGGGGCTTGTCAAACTGGATGCCATGGAAAACCCCTATGTCCTGCCCGACGAGTTGCGGGTAGCCATAGCGCGCCGCTTGTCTGTCCTGGAGATCAACCGCTATCCTGAATCCAACCCGGAAAACCTCAAGACACTGTTGCGTCAAACCATGGGGATCGACCCGGCGGCAGCTATCGTGTTGGGCAACGGTTCCGACGAATTGATCCAGATGATCGCGTTGTCCGTAGCCAAACCGGGTGCGGTGATCCTGGGGGTTGAACCGGCTTTTGTGATGTTTCGGATGATTGCCACTTTTGTGGGGTTACGCTTTGTTGGCGTACCACTCAAAACTGACTTTTCGCTTGACGGGCCGGCATTGCTTTCAGCAATCGAGGCACACCAACCTGCGTTGGTCTTTCTGGCTTACCCCAACAATCCCACTGGTAACCACTTCGATCCGGTTGTCATGGAGACCGTCATCCGTGCCGCACCGGGGCTCGTGGTTGTTGACGAGGCTTATTTTCCATTTTCCAAACAGTCGTTCCTGCCACGCCTGTTTGCGTACTCTAATTTATTGGTGATGCGTACCGTGTCCAAATTGGGACTCGCCGGGATCAGGTTGGGTTTTTTGTCCGGGCCAGCCGAAATTTTGGAGCACATCGACAAAGTCAGGCTGCCCTACAACATCTCGGTGCTGGATCAAGCCGTAGCGCTTGAAGTACTGTCTCATGGCGCAGTGTTGCAGGAACAGGCGGAGCGCATCCTGCAACACCGCGCCGTGCTGGCCGAACGGTTGGCAGCCATTGCGGGTGTGACGGTTTATCCTAGCGATGCCAATTTTTTGCTGTTCCGCGTTGCCCGGCCATCGCACATCTTTGACGGTCTGCGGCATCGTGGTATATTGATCAAGAACTTGAGTGCCGCGCATCCGCTTTTGGCAGACTGTTTGCGTGTCACTGTGGGCACTTCCGAAGAAAACCAACGGTTTCTGGATGCGCTTCAGGATACCCTTAGAATGAACCGGTCATTGTAACCAGCGGATTAACCAAAAACCTTCAGGCCATCCCATGCGATCGGCACAGATCACGCGCAATACACTTGAAACCCAAATCACCGCAGACATCAACATCGATGGGTCAGGATTGTCGCGACTTGATACCAGCATACCGTTTTTGAACCACATGCTGGATCAGGTG
>JAGWPH010000270.1 GCA_028870615.1 Betaproteobacteria bacterium | reverse complement strand
TTGAGCTACACCCGCGCGTCCGAGTTCCAGTGCTGCCAGAAATACATCCACCACCGATCAAGTGGTGGAGGGGGAAGGATTCGAACCTTCGAAGGCAGAGCCGTCAGATTTACAGTCTGATCCCTTTGACCGCTCGGGAACCCCTCCAAAACGAACCCGTAATTATGAGCGAGTGTCAATAGACTGTCAATGCTTATATGGGTGCCGAAACACCCGCCAATTCAAAGCGGTGTAATGTTCAGGGCTCAAATTAGAATGATTTCACGAGTCTGCGGGTGCAGGGCATTCCCTTTTGATTCAGAAGGTTTTTTTCAATTGACAGCGGTATAATGCAGGGCATTGATTAAATTGCCTCCGCCCACCTACCTTTTTACTGATTCCATGCAACCCACGCTCACGCTGATCGTCCCGATGCGCAACGAGGCTGCCAATATCGGCCCTTTTTACGAGCGCGTCCAGTCCATGCTGGACTCTTTGGGCGAATCCTGGGAGATGGTTTGCATCAATGACGGTAGCCAGGATGCCACGCTGCCCCGTCTGCTGATGTTGCGGGCCCAGGATCCCCGGGTCATTGTCATCGACTTATCCAGAAATTTTGGCAAGGAAGCCGCTTTGACCGCGGGCCTGGATCATGCCCGGGGTGCTGCCGTCATTCCGATGGATGCCGATCTGCAGGATCCTCCAGAACTTATCCCGGAGCTCCTGGCGCGCTGGCGGGAAGGCTTTGAAGTGGTGCTGGCTGTCCGGACCAATCGCATCAGCGACAGCTTCATTAAGCGCACCACTGCCCATTTGTTCTACCGCTTCATCAATCGTTTAAGCATGGTTCCCATTCCCTCCAATGCCGGAGACTTCCGTTTGATGTCGCGCGAGGTTGTCGAAGCGCTCAAGCAGTTGCCGGAACGACGGCGTTTCATGAAGGGATTGTTCGCCTGGGTCGGGTTCAAAACCGCTGAGGTCAGCTACCAGCGTCCACCTCGGCACTCCGGTCGAACCAATTTCAGCTACTGGCGGTTGTGGAATTTTGCTCTTGAGGGAATCACTTCATTCAGCCACATCCCGCTAAAAATATCGTCTTACTTCGGATTGCTGGTGTCATTCTTCGCGTTTCTGTATGCCATCAAGATCATTGTGGACACCTGGGTCTACGGAAACCCTGTCAAAGGTTATCCTTCCATCATGGTGGCCATCCTGTTTTTCTCGGGTGTGCAGCTGGTGGCAATCGGCGTAATCGGCGAATATCTTGGGCGTCTCTACGAAGAAAGCAAGCAGCGGCCCGTTTATCTGATCAGAAAACACTACGGTCCGCCTCCACCAGAACTGACATGAATCCACTCAAAGCAACCGTCGCCCTATTGCTACCCCTTGCCGTCACGGGTTGCGTTTCCATTCTGCCGCAATCGGAAAGTTCCACCGTCAATCCCTGGTCCAGCTATCAGGAAATGCAGGATATGTTTAACAGCATCATCCCTAACAAAACCACGGTGAATGATCTCAAGGCCTTGAGGCTGGACCCGCACGCCAACCCGAACATCGTTATCCTGAACTATTCCGACATTCTGCGCCGTTTCATTCCCAGTCCTTCCATCAATGCCAACGACCTCGACAAAGGTGTTCAGGAATGCATTCAGGCCAAAATGGCGTGCGAGGGCTATGAGATCAATCAGACCATCATGGTGACCAATCGCTATGGCAACTTTCTCATAGATTTCCTCAACTTCAAGCGTCAGACGAACATCGTGGGTTGGCGTTTCAACGGCATTCTTCTGATCAAGGATAACGTGGTCATCTACAAACTGACCAGCGGCGAACCCTCAGTCCACAAAAACGAAGAACATCTCAATCCGCTGGGTCCCCTCCAGATTTTCTGATCGTCAGTCAGCTGCTCCAGACAACGCCGCCCTGTCCACGTACCATTCTGCCCCTGCAACTCGTGCTGCGGGAAACAGTACCCCATCATTCATGCTTTTCAGCGCGTCATGTTTAGAAACTCCCGTCACCAGAAAAAGTTTATGGCGAGCAGTATTCAAAACCCCCAGGCTGAGCGATACCCGCAGTGGGGGAAATTTTGGCGCATCAAAAATCGGTACCACGAGGGATTTGCTGTTCAACCCGGGATGATCTGGAAATAAGCTGGCGGTATGTCCGTCTTCACCCAGGCCTAGCAATACCAGATCGAGTGGCAGCGCCGGGAGCAACTCCCGAGCATAATCTGCGGCACCCTGGTCGGGACCTTGCTCTGCATGAATGGCATGGATCTGCGCAAGTGGTATAGGGACGTGATCCAGCAGGGCCTCGTGGGCTAACGTATCGTTGCGTCCGGAATCGCCGCGTGGCAAACACCGTTCATCACTGAAGTACACCTGGATGCGTGACCATTCAATAGCTGCGTGTCGCAGCAATTCATAGCAGCGGCGTGGAGTGGTCCCACCGGACAGTGCAAGATGAAAGGTTTCGCGTTGTGCAAGAACTTGTGACACAAACCCAGTGATCCGATCAACCGCCGCACTGGCCAGTGCTTCGGGGTTTGGAAAGACCTTGATGGGTTTGCTGATTTGCCCGGTTTCACGATCAAAGGGCTCAAGTGATTTCATTGGGCCCCTTGATGGCGTGTCCGCCAAAGGCATTGCGCATCAGCGAGAGCAGCTTGAATCCATAGCCCCGCTCGTCCTGACTTTGGAACCGCATCTGCAATGCAAGACTCAACACGGGCGCA
>JAGWPH010000269.1 GCA_028870615.1 Betaproteobacteria bacterium | reverse complement strand
GTGGACGGCGTGCTTCTGCTGGTGGATGCGGTGGAAGGACCGATGCCGCAGACCCGTTTTGTTACACGCAAGGCATTGGCGCTGGGCCTCAAACCCATTGTGGTAGTGAATAAAATCGATCGGCCCGGCGCCCGCCCGGACTGGGTAGTGAACCACACATTCGATTTGTTTGACAAACTAGGTGCCACCGAGGCACAACTGGATTTTCCCGTCGTGTATGCTTCTGCTTTACTGGGCTACGCTTCCCTCGATCCGGAACGTCCCGGCGAAAATCTGCGCCCCCTTTTTGAAGCCATCGTTAAACATGTACCAGAACGGGCGGGAGATCCTGAAGGTCCACTTCAACTGCAAATCATCACACTCGATTATTCCAGCTTTGTAGGACGCATTGGTATTGGCCGTATTCATCGAGGACGCATCCGTCCCGGTCAGGAAGTGGCTGTTTTGCGTGGCCCGGGTAGCCCAGCAAAGAAAGCCCGGGTTAATCAGGTACTGGGTTTTAAAGGTCTGGAGCGGGTTCAGTTTGAAAGCGCAGAAGCAGGAGATATCGTACTTATCAACGGTATCGAAGACATTGGTATAGGTGTGACCATTGCCGACCCAGATCGTCCCGAAGCACTTCCTATGCTTGCAGTAGACGAGCCTACCTTGACCATGAATTTTCAGGTCAATACCTCCCCGTTTGCCGGCCAGGTGGGTAAGTTTGTTACCAGTCGCCAATTGCGCGAACGACTGGACCGCGAATTAATGAGCAATGTGGCTCTTCGCGTACAAGAGACCGGTGATACAGATGTCTTTCTGGTCTCCGGTCGGGGCGAGCTGCATCTTACCATTCTCTTGGAGAACATGAGGCGCGAAGGCTATGAACTGGCGGTTTCTCGTCCGAGAGTGCTGATCAAAGAGATCAATGGTCAGAAATGTGAGCCTTTCGAAATGTTGACTGTAGACGTTGATGAATCTCACCAGGGTCCGGTGATGCAGGCTTTGGGAGAGCGTCGTGGTGATCTGCAGGATATGCAGTCGGACAGCCGGGGACGGGTTCGCCTGGACTACCGAATTCCTGCGCGTGGATTGATCGGGTTTCAATCCGAATTTCTGACCCTGACTCGAGGGACTGGATTGATGAGCCATGTGTTTGATGATTATGCTCCCATGAAACCCGAAATTGCTTCGCGTCGCAATGGTGTACTGGTCTCGGCAGAAATGGGTGAAGCCGTGGCATATGCACTATGGAAATTGCAGGAGCGTGGGCGCATGTTTGTTGTTCCGGGCGATCGGGTCTATGAAGGCATGATCATCGGCATTCACAGCCGCGATAATGATCTGGTGGTCAATCCAATCAAAGGCAAACAGCTAACCAATGTGCGGGCCTCTGGCAAGGATGAAGCCGTGGCACTGACGCCACCTGTCGCTTTAACCCTGGAGTCTGCCATCGAATTCATCAATGACGATGAACTGGTTGAGATTACCCCTAAAATTATCCGCATTCGCAAACGGCATCTCCTGGAGCATGACCGCAAGCGTGCGGCACGTGAACTGGTATCACTCGTTTGAGATAGCGGATGCTGATGCTGCCTGAACTTATCCTGATTGTATTTGTTGTTTTGGCATTGGCCTGGGGGCTCTATGCCCTGCATCGTCGTCTGGACCAGCTGGGGCAACGCATGGGAGAAGAATCTCCCAACTTGATGGATCTTCTGGATACGCATCATCGCGAGTTGCAGAATGATTTGCAGGTTGGCATGGTGCGTCAGGGGGACCGTTTGTCCAACAACCAGTCAGAGGCTGCCGATCGGCTGCGCGAAGCTGTGACGCGCGAGCTTACGCTAACGCGTGAGCAGATCGAGAAACTCAGGGTAGACATGCTAGAACGTTTGGTGGAAAGAAGTGAGTCCTTGCTGCGTCGTGTGGACGAACGCCTGGACCAAATCTCAGGGAAGGTCACGGAACGTCTGGACGAGGGATTCAAGAAAACCAACGAGACTTTCATCTCTGTCATGCAACGTTTATCTACCATCGATGAAGCCCAGAAAAAAATTGATGGGCTTGCTACCAACGTGGTCAGCCTGCAAAGCCTTCTCGGTGACAAACGAGCTCGAGGTGCCATCGGCGAGGTCCAGTTGGAGGACATCGTTCGCAATATTCTTCCGCCCAATGCCTATCAATTTCAGTGCGCCCTCTCTACCGGGGTGCGTGTGGACTGTTTGCTGCGCTTGCCCGATCCAACAGGCAGCATCGGGGTGGATTCCAAATTCCCTCTGGAAAACTATGCACGTTTGGTTCAGTCAGACCAGCACCCTGCGGAGCGGGATAATGCCTTGCGGCAGTTTCGCAGCGATGTTAAGTCACACGTGGATGCAATAGCGGAGAAATACATCATTCCTGGCGAGACCAGTGATGGCGCTCTCCTATTCGTTCCGGCAGAAGCAATTTTTGCAGAAATCCACGGTAACCACCCCGATGTGGTGGAATACGCCATGAAGCGGCATGTCTGGATTGTTTCGCCTACCACGCTCATGGCTATTTTGAATACCGTTCATACGGTTCTTAAAAATGTGGAAACCCGCAAGCAGATTCATATCATTCAGGAAGCATTGAGTGTTCTTGCCGTCGACTTCGGTCGATTTGAGGAGCGCATGAAGAAGTTGGCAACTCATATCAAACAGGCATCCAATGATGTCGATGATGTGCATGTTTCAAGTCAGAAAATTTCTCGCCGGTTTGGACAGATCCATCGGGTTGAGTTGCAAACAATGGCCCAGGATACCCTGCTTGAATCCACTAACCTGGGTGCAGTACACATGCTCTCCGAGGAGAGTGACGGGCCCGATCCGGAACGGGAATCCCTATGAGCCCCGTGTTGGGATTTGCCGGATATTCCGGATCCGGAAAAACAACCCTGATCGAGCAGGTCATTACATTGCTTGTTTCTTGGGGCCTGAAAGTGTCACTAATCAAACACGCGCATCATCATTTTGATATCGATGTTCCGGGTAAAGACTCCTGGAGGCATCGACAAGCCGGCGCCTTTGAGGTCATGGTGGCATCAGACCAGCGCTGGGCCTTGATGCATGAGCATCGGGGAGAACCGGAACCTTCGCTTGATGCGCTTATCGAGTGCTTATCTCCCTGTGACCTTGTTCTGGTTGAAGGGTTCAAAAAAGACCCGATTCCGAAACTCGAGGTATGGCGAAGCAAACAAGGCTCTCCTCGCTTGAGTACCGATGATCCTTGGATCATTGCTCTGGTAACGGACGAACACCAGCCTGGATTGCTACCCTGTCTCGATATCAACAATGCTGAAATGGTTGCTCAATTCATCGTTCGCCGTTTCGATCTGGCGGTATCCCGCCACTCGGACAGATTGAGGGCAGTGCGCGTGCGTTATTTCGCGCGACTGCGAGAAACCCTTCAATGTGATTCGGAGACTGTGACGCTCAAGGAACCGACCACTGTCGCTGAATTAGTTGCCTTGCTTCGTGCACGCGGTGGCATCTGGGACAAGGCATTGTCCGATGACCGCATCCTCAAAGTGGCCGTCAACCAGCAACTGGTTTCTTCCGATACCGTATTGCAAAATCAGGATGAAGTGGCCCTGTTTCCTCCGGTCACTGGAGGGTAATACGATATGAGTGTAAGAGTGCAACGCGAGCCGTTTGATGTGAGCCATGAAATTCAGACATTACGTGGAGAAGATGCACGGGTAGGGGCCTTGGTCAGTTTTATCGGGCTGGTACGCGATCTTAACGATGATCAGACCGTAAGTCAGATGACCCTGGAGCATTACCCCGGGATGACGGAAAAGGCACTGGCTTCACTTGAAGGGGAGGCGCGCAACCGTTGGGATATTCATGACCTATTGATCATTCATCGAATTGGTACGCTTTACCCCAAGGATCCCATCGTGCTGGTGGCAGTGACCAGCGCTCATCGAAAAGATGCATTCAACGCATGCGAATTTTTAATGGATGCCTTAAAAACGCAAGCGCCATTCTGGAAGAAGGAAACCACCCCAATCGGAGAGCGTTGGGTGGAGGCTCATGACTCTGACGGTAATGCGCTGGAGCGCTGGAAGATGTTGCATGAGCCGCACTGATTTTTCATTTGCACCATCGGCACTGGTGTTTCTTTTAACGATGCTGGCCGGATGCACTATGGTGGGCCCGGATTTCAGCAAGCCAGCCGCACCTGGCGTGAATCAGTACACGGAAAATACTCAACCTACGACAGTCACCGATCATGACGTCACTCAGACATTCAGTCGGGATCAGGATATTCAGGCAGATTGGTGGAAATTGTTCCATTCGACAGCCCTCAATGAGCTAATCGAAGTTGGACTCAAAAATAATCCTTCAGTGGCTGCTGCTGAGGCAGCGTTAGTTAATGCCCGCGAATCTGTCAGTGCACAACGTGACAATTTATTTATCCCAGCCATCAATGCCCAGGCAGGCGAAATACGGCAACGACTGTCTCCGGAAGCCTTTGGATTTCCAGGAAACCCCAGTACCTTCAGTTTGACCAATGCCTCGGTCCAAGTGTCCTACACCCTGGATTTTTTTGGTGCAAACCGCCGACAGATTGAAAGCATGGAGGCCCAGGTGGAGGCAGAACGCTACCTGCTCCAGGCGGCCCGAGTCACCTTGGCCGCCAACATCGTGACAACGGCCATTCGTGAAGCCTCATTGCGCGATCAACTCCACGCATCCGAGACAGTGGAGCAACTTGAAAGCAAGACCCTGGGCATTTTGGAAATTCGGGAACGACTGGGAGCTGTTTCACAAACTGAAGTCCAGCTACAACGCGCCTCTCTAGCCCAAGCTCGCGCCATTGTTCCAGGATTGCAGAAACAACTGGCCCAAACCCGACATCAACTGGCTGTCTATGTGGGGAAATTTCCGGGAGAAACAGGGTTACCCCATTTTCAACTCAAGGACCTCACATTACCCCAGAAACTGCCGGTCTCCGTGCCTTCGGCACTGGTGCATCAACGGCCGGATATCCTGATCAGCGAAGCACAATTACATCAGGCAACTGCCAATCTGGGGTTGACCATAGCTGGGGCCTACCCCAATGTAACGCTCTCGGCCAGTTTTGGTGCCATAGCCACTCGTCCCGGCGATCTGTTTAATACAGGGTCATCCATCTGGAGCTTGGGCGGCAGTTTGGTCCAGCCTTTGTTCCATGGCGGCGCACTTGAAGCAGAGCAACGTGCAGCCCAAGCAGCATTGGATCAGGCAGCCGCGCAGTATCGCCAAACGGTTCTTAATGCGTTCCAGAATGTGGCCGATGTTCTACGTGCCCTGGAATCTGATGCTTCCACCTTGGCCGCCCAATCTGATGCATCAGGTGCCTCATTGCGCAGCTTGTCCTTGGCCCAGGCGCAATATGCCAGTGGCGGAATCAGCTTTCTGGCGCTGATGAATGCTGAAGAACGCCAGAATCAGACCCAACTCGCTTTGATCCAGGCGCAAGCTGCAAGGCTTGCAGATTCGGCGGCTTTATTCCTGGCCATGGGTGGTGGCTGGTGGAATGACGGCAGGGTAGCTCCTTAACCAAATTGCAGGGGATTTTCAGTCCCATGAACGAAAAAATACACCGATCACCGTCTTTAAAAAAACGGATGATCCTCATGCTGATCCTTGTGGCCGTATTGATTGGTGGCATCGTGGCCTTTAATCTGTTTAAGGGTGCTATGGTTCGCAAATTTATGGCGTCCTCTGGCGAGCCACCACAAACCGTCAGTACAGTCATTGTTACGCGTTCGGACTGGATTCCAGAATTGCAGGCTGTGGGCACAATGCGCGCAGTTCGGGGGGTGGACATCAGTCCTGAAATCGCGGGCACGGTTCATCAATTATTCTTTCATTCAGGTCAAAATGTTAAAGCGGGTCAAGTCCTGGTGGAATTTGTGAACGATGCTGAAAAAGCGCAACTGAAAACGCTAGAGGCCAGCGTGCAACTGGCGCGCACGACTCTCGATCGGGATCGTGCTCAATTTGCTGCACAAGCCATCAGCCAAGCTCAATTGGATGCTGATGTAGCAGATCTGAAAAGCAAAGAGGCCCAATGGGCCCTACAAGGTGCTTTGCTGGCCAAGAAATCCTTGAACGCACCATTTGATGGACGCTTGGGGATTTCCACCATTAATCCGGGCCAATTCCTCAATCCTGGCGATAAAATAGTGACCTTGCAGCTGGTCACTCCCATTCTGGTGGACTTTACCATCCCTCAACAGCAAATCAGCCAACTCAGCGTAGGAAGAAAAGTGTCCTTGATCTGTGACGCCTGGCCAGACAAGGTGTTTACCGGACAAATCTCGGCCATTAGCCCTCTGGTGGATGCCAGTACCCGCAATATTGCTGTTGAGGCGCAGATTGCAAACCCTCGTCAGGAATTACTGCCCGGCATGTTCGGAAAGGTGCGATTGGTCTACGGTGAAAAGCAATCGCTGGTCACTTTGCCACAATCTGCCGTGACCTTTAATTCCTATGGAGCGACGGTGTTCGTGGTCAAGACGGCCAAGAAAACAGGCTCGGGCGAAGTCGGCAGGCCCGCTGGCACCGGATTGGTGGCCGAGCAGGTTTTTGTGACCACCGGAGCCACCCGAGGAGACCAGGTTGCCATTCTCTCTGGTCTGGAGGCGGGGACCACGGTTGTGACCAGCGGCCAACTTAAGCTGAAAACCGGAACGCCGCTCATTGTCAACAACCAGCAGCAACCTCCCAACAATCCGGCCCCGACACCACAGGAAAATTGAACCGGATCTGCCCATGAATTTTACTGATCTTTTTATTCGCCGACCGGTGCTGTCGGTGGTTATCAGTCTGCTGATCCTGATCCTTGGTCTGCGTGCCGTATTCAACCTTCCCATCAATCAGTACCCACGTACCCAGAACGCCGTAGTTACCATTACCACCAATTATTTTGGTGCCGATGCCCAGACTGTTGCGGGGTTTATCACGCAACCCCTGGAATCTGCCATTGCACAGGCCCAGGGGATTGATTACCTGTCATCCAACAGCCTGATGGGTGCTTCCATCATCACAGCCACATTGCGCCTTAATTATGACGCGAACAAAGCCTTGACCGAAATCAATACGCAGGTCAGCTCGGTGCGCAACCAACTGCCCCCTCAGGCGCAGCAACCTGTTTTAAAAGTGCAAATTGGGCAAACCATAGACTCCATGTACATGGGGTTTTACAGCAATGTGCTACCGACCAACAACGTAACCGACTTTCTGCTCCGGGAAGTCAAACCCAAACTGGATTCACTGGATGGCGTACAAACAGCAGAAATTCTGGGTGCCCGTAACTTTGCCCTGCGTGCTTGGCTGGATGAAACCCGGATGGCTGCTCATGGAGTGACGGCAACCGATGTAACTAATGCGCTTGCAGCCAATAACTACCTGGCTGCTGCAGGTGCAAGCAAAGGGCAAGCCGTCAGCGTGGATCTTACTTCTGGTACAGATCTGCACAGTGTCTCTGAATTCAAGCGGTTGGTCGTACGTCAGAAAGGAAATACGCTGGTGCGCCTTGAGGATGTGGCCAATGTCACGCTGGGTGCCGAGAGTTATGACTTCAATGTAGCGTTCGATGGGCAGAAATCCGTATTCATCGGAATCAAGGTTGCGCCAGGGGCCAATGTTCTGGAAGTTGCAGATCG
>JAGWPH010000268.1 GCA_028870615.1 Betaproteobacteria bacterium | reverse complement strand
GCAACAACGTGACGCATCTGGAATGGTCGCAGGTGGATTTGGAGCGCCATATGGCTTGGATACACCCTGATCAGGCTAAGGCAGAAAAAGCCATCGGCGTTCCGTTGTCGAATGAGGCTGTCGTTATTCTTCTTGGGCAGGTTGGGAGGCACTTCGTATGGGTTTTCCCATACCGTGGTAAGCCCGTGACGCAGACATCAACCAAGGCGTGGCGGGACGCAGTAAAAGCGGCTGGAATAGCCTCCGGTTTCCGGTGGCATGATCTTCGGCATACTTGGGCAAGCTGGCATGCTCAGGACGGCACGCCGTTGAACGTGTTGCAGGAGCTTGGAGGTTGGGCTTCGGCGGAGATGGTGCAGCGGTATGCTCACCTCTCCACGGAGCATCTGGCAGCGTGGGTAAACCGTCGCACAGGTCTCCGGATCGAAGAAAATGGTGACGTTTTAGCTACGCAAAAGAAAAAGGCCACCGAAATGGTGACCTAAGTCCTTGATATATGGCGCGCCCGGCAGGATTCGAACCCACGACCCCTTGGTTCGTAGCCAAGTACTCTATCCAACTGAGCTACGGGCGCTTGCGCCGGATTATAGCACCACCAAGCGTTTTTCCGGAAAGCCGGCCTTCCCCGAAGGCCTAGGGCGTCACTCTGACAGCCAACCCCAGCGCCTTGATGCGCGCTCCCAGCGCTTCCAGCCAGGGTAGCGGAAGTGCGGCGATGCGCGGGGCTTCAGGCTGGCAGGAAGGACGTGCAAGGCTGTACAGCAGCACTCCGCGCAATGGAATCTGCCGGTCCAGCGCCTGCTGCAGCAATGCCAGATAGGCGTCGGTCTCGGCCTCCGAAGGGGCTGCGCCATCCCATGCCACCATGCAGGTCTGCACCCAGGTGGGGCAGGCTGAGGCCGCAGCCGCAAGACGCTTGAGGATCAATCCGGGGCCCAGACGAATGTTGTTGATGCGCAGGATATCCTCAGAGCGCCCCCGATCCACCTTGAACCATACTTCACCGTTGACCAGGGCCATGGCCCGAAAGGCGCGCTGGACATTCGGGCGCAGGGCAAGGCTGCCATTGGTGATGACCACCAGCTTGATTTTTCCGATCAGTGCATGGACGCGCAGGGCATCGATGGCGATACCCACTGCTTCTTCAAACAAGCGGGCGCTGGTGGGTTCGCCATTCCCCGAAAAGGCGATATCGTTGAGGCGACGCAAATCCGCCGCCACATAAGTTTGCATGAAGGTGCCCTGCGTCACTTCGGTGAGCATCAAATCAAGCTCGGAGCGGAGCAGTTTAAGATCCACGTTCGGCGCCGAGCCGCGAGCGAGATTGGGCACCTGGCAATAAACGCAGGCCCAGTTGCAGGCATTGTTGGTGTTGAGGTTGATGCCGATGGAAACCCCGGCGGCACGCCGCGACACCACCGGGTAAACATGGGTTAACCCCATGACATCACGGTTATGGTTTTCGAATGTCAGTGGTGGCTGGGGCATGGTGGCAGTCAAACGAAGCGGGCATCCAGTTGGCCGAGCACGCCAAAATCACAATGGATGGCGTCTCCTGGCTCGACCCTGACGGGAATGACCACGGTCCCCGTTGTCACGATATCCCCGGTACGCAATCCCAGACCCAACGCGGAGAGTTCATTGGCAATCCAGACCAATGCAATTTTGGGGTCGCCCAGGACCATGGCGCCGGTGCCCTCTCCCGCCAGTTGCCCGTTACGATAGGCCTGCACCGGATGGGATTTCAGATCGATGCGATGCCAGTCTGTGGCTGCCTCTTCCCCCAACACAAACCAGGCTGCACAGGCATTCTCAGCGATCAGTTGCGCATCGCCCACGACACAAAAATCCTCATAACGCGAGTCCGGGACTTCGATGCCTGGCAACACGGCGTCCACGGCGCTCATGACTTCGGCCTCGTGATAGGGGGCTGCCCGGGAAGGCAGGGCCTGTGCAAACCGAAACACCAATTCAGCCTCGGCCACCCGCATGTGGTTGTCTCCCAACCGAATCGCCGCACCCGGCGCCAGTACCTTTTGGCGCAACAGGCGCCCGGCAAGGGGCCCCGCCACATTGATGTGACGCTGGCCGGACTCGGTGGTCGCAGCAATTTTCCAACCCACGACGGGCTGACCCGAAATGATGGCCATTTCTGCCTGGATGGCGTAGCCTTCGACACGGCTGCGGGGACGGCAATCCTCCGGCAAAGCGGCCAGCCGCGTGGTGTGCTGCCAATGGTCCCATAACAGTTGGGCGGCGCGATGCGAAGCTTGAGGCGTCATGAGGGGTCTGGAAATTGTCAGTTCATTGAAACCGACATTCTGCCATTGAACCGGTTTTGCGGTAACATGTTGGTTTTTTTCAGGGCAGGGTAAGCTGGCTGACATTTATGGCATTGATCGTACAAAAATATGGCGGCACATCCGTCGCCAACCCGGAACGCATCAAAAAGGTGGCCGAGCGGATCGCCCGTTTCCGCGCGCAGGATCATCAGGTGGTGGTCGTGGTTTCTGCCATGAGTGGCGAAACCGATCGACTGATCAAACTCGCCCGGGAAGTTCAGACGCAACCTGACCCACGCGAACTTGATGTCATGGTCTCTACGGGTGAACAAGTCACCATCGGTATGCTGGCCATGGCCTTGATCGGGCGTGGCATCCCCGCCAAAAGCTATACGGGGGGCCAGGTTCGCATTTTGACTGACGAAGCGCATACCAAAGCCCGCATTCTTGACATTGATGAGCAGCACATCCGGGCCGATCTCGATGCCGGCAAAGTGGTGGTGGTCGCAGGTTTTCAGGGAACAACGGAAAGTGGCGACATCACGACACTGGGGCGTGGTGGTTCGGATACCACCGGTGTCGCCCTGGCTGCAGCCCTCAAGGCTGATGAATGCCAGATCTATACCGATGTGGACGGTGTGTATACCACCGACCCCCGTATCGTGCCGGAAGCGCGCCGCCTGGAAACCATCACCTTCGAAGAGATGCTGGAGATGGCTAGCCTGGGCTCCAAGGTCCTGCAAATCCGCTCTGTGGAATTTGCCGGCAAGTACAAGGTCAAGCTGCGGGTGCTGTCCAGTTTTGAGGACAGGAACAACGGCACGCTGATCACCTTTGAGGAAAACACCAACATGGAACAACCCATCATTTCCGGAATCGCGTTCAATCGCGATGAGGCCAAACTGTCTTTGCTGGGCGTGCCCGACCGTCCCGGCATTGCCTATTCGATCCTGTCCCCGGTAGGTCAAGCCAACGTGGATGTGGACATGATCATCCAGAACATCGGTGTGGATGGCTCAACCGATTTTTCCTTCACGGTCCACCGCAACGATTACCAAAAAACCCTCAAGCTGCTCAACGACACCATCAGGCCCGAAACCGGTGCCCGCGAAGTGCGCGGTGACGACCGGATCTGCAAGGTATCACTGGTGGGTGTGGGCATGCGCTCCCATGCGGGCGTGGCCAGCCGTATGTTCAAAACCCTGTCGGAAGAAGGGATCAATATCCAGATGATTTCCACTTCTGAGATCAAGATTTCGGTGGTTATCGACGAAAAATACATGGAGCTTGCCGTACGCGCGCTCCATAAGGCTTTTGAACTGGATAGCGCAATGCCGCTGGCTAAGGGATAATACCCGCCACTGGGCGATTTTTGGCACTACCGATCCGGAGAGATGGCCGAGAGGTCGAAGGCACTCCCCTGCTAAGGGAGCATAGGATCAAAAGTTCTATCGAGGGTTCGAATCCCTCTCTCTCCGCCACCGAGTCTACCGCTCAGAAAACAGCACTGGGCCCCCTCATGCACCTTTCCTTTCACGGCGCCGACCAGGAAGTAACCGGTTCCTGCCACCAGGTCAGCTGCGCAGGCAAGAATGTCCTGATCGACTGTGGTCTGTATCAGGGCGAACGCGAGCTGGATGAACTGAATGCTGCCCCTTTCGGCTTTGATCCGGCCAGCATCGATGTGGTGTTGCTTACCCATGCCCACCTGGACCACTGCGGTCGCCTGCCGCTCCTGGTAAAGCGCGGGTTTCGGGGCGAAATCATCACCACGGCAGCCAGCCGGGAACTCGCGCGCATCGTGATGCTGGATTCAGCCCACCTGCAGGAAGAAGAGGCGCAATACCGCGCTCGCAAGAATGCCCGGCGCGGCAAGAATGTCCCCACGGCATCCCTCTACACCACCCTTGACGCACTCAATACCCTGGACTACTTCGGCCGCACCGCCACGTATGACACGCCGCTGGATGTCGCACCGGGCATCCGCGCCACTTTTGTGGATGCGGGGCACATCCTGGGCTCGGCCAGCATCGTGCTGGACCTCGAAGAAGGCGGCTCGCATCGCCAGGTGGTGTTTTCCGGTGACCTTGGCAATGCCGGCAGCCGGCTGTTGCGTGATCCTGTGGTTCCGCCCCATGCCGATGTGGTGGTGATGGAAGCCACCTATGGCGACCGCCTGCACCGCTCCTCCGCCGACTCCGTGAAAGAACTCTACGATGCCATCAACGCCACCTTTCAGCGAGGCGGCAATGTCATCATTCCCACCTTTGCCCTGGAACGCACCCAGGAACTGCTGTTCATTTTGCGCGAAGGTCGTGAGCAGGGCCTTCTGCCGCACTCCCTGCCGGTATTCCTTGATTCCCCCATGGCGATCTCGGCCACCGAAATCTTTGAACGCCATCCCGATTGCT
>JAGWPH010000267.1 GCA_028870615.1 Betaproteobacteria bacterium | reverse complement strand
GCGTTGAAAAGGCCTGGAGTGCAGTGCTGCGCGCTCCTGTGCAGGCACACAGGCCTGCTCCCAGCCGCGCGCGTGCGAAAGATACCCGTGAGGATCGAGCAGGCCATGGTAGCCGAAGAGAAACAACAGGTTGCTGTGTGCTGCGGCGTAACCCGGTCTGATCTCAATCGCCCGCCGGTAGCTTGCCGCGGCTTCATTGAGGTGCCCGATCTCTATTAGGGAATTGCCCAGATTGTAGTGCGCCTCGGCAAAGTCGGGCTTGAGTTTCAGTGCCAGGCGGTAGCTCGCCACGGCTTCATTAATTTGCCCGAGGCCCTTCAGGGCATTGCCCAGGTTGCTGTGCGCCTCGGCAAAGCCGGGTTTAAGCTCCAGCGCCCGGCAGCAACTTGCCATGGCCTCATCATTTAACCCGAGGCCCTGCTGGATAACGCCCAGGTTGCTGTGCGCTTCGGCGAAATCGGGTTTGATCCCAATCGCCCGGCGGTAGCTCGCCATGGCCTCATCCAGTTGCCCGAGGTCCTTCAGAACATTGCCCAGGTTGTAATGCGCCTCTGCATCATCAGGCAAAAGTTCTGTGGCCTTCTGCAAAGCAGGCACTGCGTCCTTACCTTGCATCTGAAGCGAAACCCCCAACGCCTTCCAGATCAAACCGGAATCGGGGCACCTTTCCAACAGTTCGTGCGTACGGCCTTCCAGTTCTGCATAGCGCCCAGCACTGAACAGGGCTACAAGCTGTTCGATTTCGGTGGAGGTCAGGACAGATCCCCCCGCACAAATATTCGGAGTTGCCACACGTGCTTCATATTTGTCCTGGCAACAGTTTTTAAATTTTCTTCCACTGCCGCAAGAACAGGGATCGTCTCTTCCAGGCTTCACATACAACCTTTTTCCATATTAGCCATTTGCCTATCACCCTGATCGTCTGGACGGTCTGCCGAACACAGGCTGAAATCTGTTTCACAATAGGTCGAAAGTCCGCGCTGGCGCGCCCTGCCGGGCAACTTTAGGTTTAGCGCATTGGCATCTAAGGTCTCATTTAGTGCCACCGCTGCCTCCCTGGGCCAGACGAACCGGTCGGCTTCCAGGCGCTTGAGCAATAACCAGAAACCTGTACGATCCCACAGCAGCAGCTTGATACGGTCGCGCCGACGATTGCTGAACACATACACCACCGCCGCAAAGGGGTCCAGTCCAAGGGCTTGCTCCACCAGTGCCGCCAATCCATTAATGTTCTTGCGGCCATCCACTGCATCCCGGTGCAGATAAACCCTCAACCCCGCGTCGAGCCGGAACATGGCAAGTCATTCAGCAGGCGCAGCACCGTGACCAGATCAAGGGGACTGGCATCGCTCAGTTCCAGATGCACCCCATTGGAAAGCCGCGCTCCCAGTTTCAACCCGCCCGCTTCGGAATACCCCTTGGTCTCAACGGAAATAAATGCCGATTTGGCTGTCTCGGGGGACGTGCCCAGAACCGGATGCCGGCGTTGATGGCGCGTGATCCAGGTGCGCAGCAAATTGGCATTGATGCCATGTCGCAGCGCCACCCGTGCAACTGATACCCCTGGCTTAAGGCAGGCTTCCACCAGTTCACGTTTCGCTTCCCGGTCGTAGCGGCAACGCCCGTCACGCTTGTGACCAACCACCAAGGGCCTCGATAACTCTGTAGTATTCTCTGTCATAGGTGTCCACGTAGATGAACGTGGACACAATCATTCCCTACAAAACCCCCCAGTGCCAGACGCTGTTTAATGAGCGCTTACAAACAATCTCAATAATCAATCAAGGACTGGGTTAAACATCTGCTGGGCGGGCTACTGAATTTTCATTGCTATCCCTAAAAACTATTCATGATCGTCTGCTGTTTGGCATAAATGAAGTAGACAGACTTGCGCTTAGTATGGCTGTATAGCAGACGCCGACTTCTTATGTTCGATTGTTCGGCCGGATCCAATTATGATTAGCGGAATGATAACTGCCTGTGTCTCGTGGGCTATCGGGACAGGCACGTCAGCAGGAGGGCGCGATGGCATTGTTGGACGAAATCCTGATGTGGTCCCAAAGCGAACTAAAGCCATGGCAGCAGGATGCGGTACGTCGCTTATTCCTGGCGCCGAAGACCGGTCTCACAGAACAGGATTGGACCGATCTCTATGGCTTATTACTCGCGGAATACCAACTGCCTAATCCAAGTAACCTGGTGCCGGTACCGTTATCCGCCGCGAACCTGCCCGCCAAACAAGCGACTGTGGCACCGGTAGTACTCAAGACAATGCGGGATACCAAGCACCTCAATCGTCTGGCACAGGGGCAGGTTATCACCTTTGCTGCTACCGGTTTGACAGTGATATTCGGTGGCAACGGCAGCGGTAAGTCAGGCTACGTCCGCGCACTGAAGCACGCATGCCGCGCTCGCGACCAGATCGAACCCGTGCACCCAGATGCCTCGGACCCGATGGCTCAGACGCACATCCCCGAGGCAACCTTTGATGTGGTAGACCAGGGCGCTGAATTGTCGCTGACTTGGAAGCGTGGTGTGGTGCCCCCAGAGAAGCTGTCAAGCATCGCAGTTTTTGACTCGCACTGCGCCCGAGTCTATCTGACGGTCGAGCAGGAAGCCGCCATCGTCCCCTACGGATTGAGCGCGGTTGAGGACTTGGGTAGCAAGGTACTGCCCCGTCTCAAGCGGCGACTTGATGAAGAACGTGCTTCGATCGACGTCGATCCCGCTCCCTATGCGAACCTGCGCGGCGACACCAGCGTCGGGCGTCTGATCTCCAGCCTGAGCCATAAAACCGATGTCGCTACGGTCGAAAAGTTAGGCACGCTGACGCAGCAGGAACTCGATCGCCTGGCCGAGCTGGTAAAGCTGCTGAAGGAGGCTGACCCCAAGACCACCGCGAATAGCCTGCGCGGTCAAGCTCAGCGAGTGACCGAGGTGTCTCAACGTCTGGACAACGCGAACGGCTGGGTCAAAGAGGAGTCGATCCAGCGCCTGTGCGAATTGGTTGAAGCTGCCACGACTGCCGCGCAAGCCGAACTCCTTGCGGCCGAAGTATTCCGCGCCGGCGAAACCTTACTGCCGGGTACCGGTGAACCGGTCTGGAAGACGCTATTCGACGCCGCGCGCCGGTATTCAGAGGAAGTTGCATATAAGGGTCATGTCTTCCCGCATACCGATGATGCCGTCTGCGTCCTCTGCCAGCAGCCGCTCACTGACGGGGCGCAACGGTTGGTGCGCTTCGATCAGTTCATCAAAGCCGATGCCGCAAAGGCTGCTCAGAAAGCGCGCGAAATCCTAACATCAGCGGTCGATAAGATCACCAAAACTGTGCTATCGCAAGAGATGCAAGTGTCTTTGAGCCAGGAGTTGGAGGCACTGGAAGACGGTCTACCGGCTCTGGTATCAGCTTTCGAGGCTAGTATTGAGATCCGGCGTGCGGCTATGCTTGTAGCGGTCAGCAACGGGCAGTGGGATTCCTTGCCAACCCTGTCGGAAGATCCCCGCCGAAACCTGAAGGCGCTGGCCGAGCGGCTGATACAGCAGGCCACCATCTTGGATAACGCCGCCGACACTGCTGCGCGACAGAAGCTGGAGAAGGAGCGCGACGACCTGCTTGCCCGCCAGCAGCTGTCCCTAGTGCTAACCGCGGTTGTCGCGCTGGTGAATCGCATGAAGCTGCACAAGCAGCTAGAAAGCTGCGAGGCTGATCTAAAAACCAACAAGATCACGGCCAAGTCCAAAGAGTTCGCAACCATCGGCGTGAACCAAGCACTTGCGGTTGCGTTGGATGATGAATTCAAGCGTCTTGGCGTCGGGCATATCAAGACCAAATTGATCCCCAGGGGCGACAAGAGTAAGAACAAATACCGCCTCGGCTTGGACTTGCCTGCGACATTTAGCCTAGAGGAGATTCTGTCCGAAGGCGAGCAGCGGTCCATTTCCATCGGTTGCTTCCTGGCCGAGTTACGGCAGTTCAGTCACAAGGGTGCGATAGTTTTCGACGACCCAGTGAGCTCGCTTGACCACTGGCACCGACAGCACGTCGCTCGTCGCCTAGCAGAAGAGGCTCGTGACCGTCAGGTGATCGTTTTCACCCATGAAACTGTATTCCTGGCCCTACTGGAGGATGCCACCGAGAAGGCTCAGGTCGGCTTTCACACGCAGAACCTCGAATGGAGGGGTGTCAAGCCGGGCGTCGTCGTGCCGGGGATGCCCTGGGATCACCAGCCGTACGCTCTGCGGATTGACACGCTTGAGCGCACTCAGGGCAATCTCGAAAAGACTTGGCCGGCTTATCCCAATGCTGAGGAGACGGAGATTATGCGTCGGCAGTACAGTCTTCTGCGCTCAACAATCGAACGGGTGATCCAGGACTTAATTCTGGGCGGGGTCATTCGCCGGCACCACGAATACGTGAAGGCTGGCAATCTGCTCCGGGTGGTAGGGTTTCCGCTGACCGAGCAACAGGAATACGACAGACTGATCAGGCGCTGCAACCAAATCACCGAGGCACATGATTCCTCGTCCGGACAGAACTTGCCGCCGCCTACGGCGGTGGAGTTAGGTGCAGACCTTGCAGCCCTTAAGGCGATCATCGACATCACCAAGTTGCGCCAAAAGAGCCAGAAGTCCTAACATTGACCGCTGGCATGGTGGCTCAAAACCATCGACTTCGAGTCTGCCCAGGCCGACGCCACCAAGCCCTCGCGAACGACCGCTGCTTATGAACATGGATTCCACGAAGCGTCAGCTGACTGGCTGCTAGCGTGGTGGCCAGGCCGGTACACCAGAAGCCACACGCTCCTTTGCCGACGATCCGTCCTAGGCCAAGATGTCCGTTCGGGGTTTTTGATATGAACTGCTATCTGCCTGCGGTGATCCAGGAGATCGACCGGAAGGTGGAAACCAAGAGCGGCGCACAACGAATCGAGTACGCCGTATAACCCATGCAGAATCATTGAACGGAATGCTAAAGCGGGAAGCCCAGCCTGGGTGGATTGGAAGATGGATTAGCGTCAAAGACCGGCTGCCTGATTTTTTGCCTGGCAAAGACTGGTCTGCGAATGTCCTGGTTACAGACGGTGAAACGCTGCGAGTCTTTGCGAGATGCCATGAAAAAGACGGGTGGTTATG
>JAGWPH010000266.1 GCA_028870615.1 Betaproteobacteria bacterium | reverse complement strand
TTGGCACGTTCACGAAGAACATCGGAGCAGTTAAAGACCCAGTCAACAAAATCCACCTCGTCATCTTTCCAGTCATTAACTGGTGACTGCAAATATTCATCAATCGCCCAATCGCAGCCAGATACATTGCTTCCATGCCAGTACAAATGATCCGCAAGGAGGGTTCTGCCTGTAAGGCCTTCGGCAACGTAAGGGTTCCCTGCAATCCCGCAGCGAAGATAGGTGCAGGCCCGCACAAAGTCACCATCACGAAATGCGACCAACGCCGCCCGATACCAGAAAGTTGGATAGTGCTGAGCCCCTTTAAGAAACAATTTCATTGCCCCATTGTGATCACCGAGCTTCATCATGAAGTCGCCGATAAGCAACCGGACGCCTTGATTGTCGGATGGGTTCCAGTGCAGCAGCTTCTTGGCCAGAGCCAGGGCTTGGCGATACCGTCCAAGATGAGCAAGCCCGAGTACATGGCCATGGGTAACACGCAGAAACGACTGGTTATCGGTTTCGTACCATGAAATTTCTCCCTTAAAGCCTTTGGGTATCAGTGACGCCCCGATCTTGTGGCCAGTCTCCCACAATGAGCTTGCTTCATCCCTGAGTCCGACATCCCACAACTGACTTCCAAGAAAGTTGAGCAGTTCCATATTGTCCGGGTGTTTGGTGAGTAACTGCCGTACTTTCTTTATCACCGTATTATCGTCAACCGTTCCGGCGTCGAACTGCTCCTGCAACCTGTCCATTTCCTCTTCATCTTCCCAGTCGCGTGAAAAATGGCCGGTAGCAGTCCGGCGCCCACCGTGGTGAGAAGCACCCTCGGACACTTCAAAGGTCAGCGGCTGGCCCATTTTGTACCTCCTGGGTTGGGCGCGTGTTCTTGAAAACTTTTCCATCTCTGTAGATGTCGGGCAATCAACTTGACGACCTCGACCATGGGGACCAGGCGGCGGTGCGTCACCCAGAAGTACCAGCACTTCCAGAATTTCGTCACCCACGGCAGCGTCATTTGCCGCATGCCGTGCTGCACGAACATGTGCGGCAACCGTGTGTGCAGATAGGCCAGAAACCGGTGGCCTGCCAGGTGCCCCATATGAACCGCCGCCTGTTGCCGCGCCATATCCAATTCGGCGCGCTTCACTGTCCAGGGCGCCGTCAGCCCAAGCAATTGCCGGTACGATTCCACGCTTTCCATCGCACATCCTCCTCGCAGGTTGTGCAAAAAGGCGCATTGCCTATCCACAGAAATGTCTGAAGGACCATTATCAATGGCACCTGTGGTATGCCGTTATCCAATCCTTCGCTAGGCGCATTGCCTCTGAAATTTCAGCGGGTGTCATTTGCTCTTCCACGACTTCGCGCAAATCCACTCCTTCCTCATTAACTGCGCCTCCAGCAATGTTGAACCATTTATGTGCCTCAACCAGATCCGGTTCAACACCCTGGCCCTGTGTGTACATCACCCCTAGATTAACTTGTGCCGGCGTAAATCCCTGCTCTGCGGCCTTGCGGAACCATGATGTGGATTGTTGTTCGTCCTTTGGAACGCCGTGGCCTTCAGCGTACATATTCCCCAAGCAAAATTGAGCTTCTGCATCCCCCTGCTCTGCCGCTTTTATAAAACATCTTGCCGCATTGGCGTAGTCTTTATCGTAGAAAAATTTCAACCCTTGCTCAAAAACGCTTGATTGCTGCATATCGCCATTCCTGCTCTAACTTATGGATTGTCTCAGGGAAACCTGGTCACGAAAAAATCAAATGCGTTGAATTCCCAAAAATCCCGCACACTTTTCCGCAACATCCATAAACGCCCTTGCCGATATGGAATCGGGATGCGACTGAACAATAGGCTCACCTTTATCAGAACACATCGTTATCTCGCCATCGAGGGGAATATTGCCGATAAACGGAACACCCAATTCATCCGCAACATTCAATCCCCCACCCTTCCTGAATACATTAATCTCACCGCTGCAATGCGGGCAGATCAGCCCACTCATATTTTCCACCATTCCGAGAATTAGAATATTTCTGTCGCGTACAAAAGAGATCATTTTCCTTGCGTCGAGAAGCGCCACGTCCTGGGGTGTGCTGACAACAACGGCCCCGTCCAGGTTGGGGATGAAATCCATTATCGTAATTTGTTCATTTCCCGTACCAGGCGGAAGGTCTATCACCAGAAAATCGAGCTTCCCCCAACTCATGTTTCCGAGAAGCTCTGCGATGAACTCGTATTTCACGGCATCTCTCCAGACAATCGGTTCGTTTGGATCCTCTATCATCAAGCCCAGAGACGCCACCTTCATACCGTCAGGCATGGTGTGCGGAGCTATGCCGTCCTTGACCCCGCGTAGCCTTACCGACTCGATACCCAGCATCTTCGGAATATTCGGCCCATGCAGGTCAGCATCTGCCAGGCCAACCTTAAAACCCATTTTTTCAAGCGCGAAGGCGAGGTTTACCGTGACAGTACTTTTTCCGACGCCACCCTTGTTGCTGCCGACGATGATCTTGAATCTGATATCGGACATACGTTTATCGACCAGCCATTTACAATGCGCATCATGATCCAGCTTGCAAGTCTCGCTCACATCACACATTTGGCAGCTATGAAACCTCCCGCAGTCCCTCGTGTCTTTTATTTTCACAACTTTTATTGTCATCTAAGGAAACTCTGAATAAGTCATCGATATAGCCCGTGATGCATCGAATGCCAAACATCACAGAGCACTTTTGTCACGAGGTCGTTCGGCCGGTTTCACAAGCCCACTCTCCGGGATTTGTTTCTGGCCGAGTTGGAACAGGCTGTAATCCCCTCCAACAAAGACGGCATGGCACATAATCTGGCCACACCGATATACAGTAAGCTATCAGACTGGCTACAGCTTATAGCTCCAGGGGAGCCCCCTTCTCATATGTGCATCCGCTTGAATGAGGACACTCCATAGGCTCGTTTTCCTGAGGCATCTCCTGATTTCCTTCGATATCAACCTTGATTCCGTAAAATTCAAGTTCCGCATTGATAAATTTGGATATCAGTTGACCGAGGCACCTGAAATAGTCTTCGTTAGACCTTGTTACGAGGTTTTGCCCAAACACCCATATCCATCTTCCGATATGCTCGGCAAGAAACCTCTTTTTTGCAGTCAGGCAAATGTCAAGGTTTTCCTCCATTTCCTGCTCCAAAGCATATGCAATCTTAAGTTCAAGGAAGCTCATAAACTCAAGTTCGACAGCTATGTTATCGTGCGAGACTGTAGCCTTGTCGGATAGCTTAAAGCCGAAAGCCTTATAGAAACCGCTGATATCGCCAAGAATATTCGGTGTGTTGAAACTGTTTTTTCCATAAATGGTTTCTGTCGGGGGACAAAACATGCGCGTCAGGAATAGCTCGGTATATTCCGGCTTCAAGGCCTCCACATCGGCATTTGCAATACTTCTGCTGAATGCCTGGTACTCTTCCTTAATGTCGTAGGGGAGGAGGCCTATTGAATCCCCAACATCGGCCGCGAGTTCCTGCAACGATTCCACCTCCTCTTTGCCAGGATAGACAAATGCCGTTGAAAACAGCTCGTAAACATCGGCCCGCGCAAGCGCCATTTCCTTTTCAGCCATCAATGTTTCCCCTTCAAAAATTAAGAAAAGAGGAGGGGCAATATCCTGCAGACCCCCGATATACGGCTATGGCTCCAGCCATAACGGAATCCAACCGCCGTTCGAAAAATTCTTGCGTCCGCCACGGTTCCCCTTGTCACCATCCCATACAGCGATGGCAGTCATGAAATGTCCATTGTTTCCTATAAAACTTGCATCCTGAACTTCGCCTTTCAACGGGTGCGTGAGAACAATCTTCCAGTAACCGAAGCTCCTTATACCCTTGCCATTGGCATGCCCCTCCACCGCTTCAGTAGTCAGTGTGCCGAAACCGATTGCATTCAGTTCCTCAACCGGCTTTGTCCTGTCGATTCTGGACCTGGGATTATTTACCGCCAAACCGGGTAAGTAGCCCTTTTGCGCATCGGTATACTTGCCTATTGGCGTATTGATTGCCCTGTCTTCCGGCGCTACCGGCTTGTAGATTTCTCCATCCTTCACTTCAATCGGGTTCCCTCTCGCATCGATCATGTTATTGAGCATCGGGTACGTGTCATAGTTATAATTGGGATATGCATCCCTCACGTCCTGATATCCCTTATCAATATCCTTCTGCCAAGCCGCCTTCCAATAAATTATCTCGACGGGGTTATCTGGGTCACCCATCATGTACGTCGGCTCTGTCCCAGGCTTTACAGGAAACATCATGGCAACCGCATCGGAAAACTTGTTCATCATGGTTTCCGTGTCGTCTTCAGTCGGGTCATACCACTCCAGCAAAAAAGCAATATCTTTGCCATTGTGGACTGACTTCACTTTCACACTGGAAACCGTGCCTTTGGCCAAACCTGGGGCAACCAGATTCTGCGGCCCCATTCCGACTATCAAATACTTGGCATCATTCCAAACATCACTATTCGGATCCAGCGGCACCTCCCCTGTTATTGCCTTTGACTTGATCTCAGCCGTGTCATCATGGGCTAAGGAAGGCGTGGCAAATGAGGCCATCAAACACATTGCCGCTATCCCAACAAATATCTTCATTATCGCTTCCCCCTTACGAATTGTTGGTAAGAAAAGCGCCGGACTTCGCATTCAGAACCTTCCGGATGTAGATAGGCTCGGTGCATGGAACCCTGACAATTTCCTTGCCTTCAGCATCATAGGAAACTGCCTCGTCGGTTTTTTCATCATATTTGAATGTGTCGCTTATCTTCTCGGTGTTTCCGAAGAGAATCAATGCCGAGAGCAATTCCTTATCATTGCCTGCATTGCGGTACTGCTTGATCGCGTTCTCGACGCCAGGGCCGAACATCTGGGTAAGATAGGCCAAATCAACGTGAATGGGTGGAATGTAGTAATTGTTCGGCTCGGTGCCAAACTGCGGGTATAGCGGAAGTGCTATCTTACGCACATGAACCAGGAAATCCGCCACATTATTCTTCCTGATCTTGGCTAGATCCGTTGATTTGTAGGCTTGAATACGGATTCTTCCGATACAATTGGTCACGCACTGGGACATTTCACCCTTCTCGATCTTCGGATAGCAGGAGATGCACTTCTCCGATACACGAGTGGTGTTATTGTAGAATGCCTTCTTGTACGGGCAAGCCTTCACGCATTCCCTGTAGCCCCTGCACTTGGACTGGTCGATGAGAACGATACCGTCATCCTGTCTCTTGTAAATAGCCTTCCTCGGGCAAGCGGCAAGACACCCTGGATAAGTGCAATGGTTACATATACGCGGCAAATAGAATCCCCAGTTCTTGTGTGTGGGACCCTTGATATAGTCCCCTTCGGTTGTCTGGATTCCGATTGCCTCATCCTCGCCCAGGTTCGGGCTCATATAGTCCAACTCATCAGGGAGGAAGCCCCTGACCTTTTCTTCCATTGCCGTATCTTCGAATATGGTTTTGCCTTTGTAAGTTGATCCCGACCAAGGCTGGGAACCCAATATGTCAAGTATCTTCACATCCCAAGCCAGTGGATAGAACCCATATGGTTTGGATTCCACGTTATTCCAAAATACCGCTTCCTGCCCCTTGCCGGAAGTCCATGTTGTCTTGCAGGCCATGGTGCATGTTTGGCATGCAATACACTTGTTCAGGTCAAAGAACATGGTAATTTGCCGCTTTGGCCTGTTGCCTTCATAGGGATATTCCATATCCCTCCCTAGCTGCCAGTTTCTAACTGTTGCCATTATGAGTTCCCTTTTTTAGATACCATTCTGAACTTAGGCCCATCGCCCTGATTCAAAAAGACGGGCCGCGCGCTTTACTCAGCTGACAAACCCGCCCTTGAGGTACCTCTTCATTGCCTCATTTTCATAGGTTGGCCGCCAGCCAAGCGCAGCGACTCTCCACAGTACGCCATCGGTGCCACCCTTTTCGCACAACGAAACTTTCACATAAGACTCCTTGGGGGCGCCATTCGCGCAATGAACGTCCGCCTCCATGCCCTTGACGATTTCCTGACCAATTTGCGACTTGTGAGTCATGCTGTCAGTCATCAGGGTCGGCGCAAGCCAAGCCCTCGTGCAGCTTTGGTGGCTCCCGGTCCTCATCATCGCCTGATAGTTGGTCCTCGGGTTCTTGGCCAGCCCATCGGCCCTGGTCTTCTGCCCTTCCACGGAACCGTACGTTGCTCCGTACGCATTCATGTACATCCTGACGGTTCCGGGAGAGATGCCGGGATAGTATCTTGCCCTGACCTTGAGCCTCGCAATTTCATACTCCGGCGTTCCCTCTTTCCAGCCCCGGTAAGGCCTGTCTCCTGGATCGGCATCCACCCACATATAGTCCCCCTCGTCGATGCCATACTTCTTGGCGTCTATCGGGTTGATATCGGCAAAACCTTCGCCGGTCGATGGCTTTCTCTTGTCATGGCGGTAAATATCGCCAAACGGCCCCCACCACAGCGTCATCAGGTCGGTGTCGATCGGTGTGGTATGAGCACCGTGCCGATACTTGGGGGTATTGAAACAAAGGCTATAACCATTAGGCCTGAGCGGATGCTCTGTCTTCATCAGTTCTGCCGTGGTCAATACAACGTTTCTTCCCTGCCTGTTTTCGGCAATCGTCAGGCTGTTGCCATTGGTCTCCAAGCCGTAGCTCTCGGGTGAGGCCATGTGCTCAAATGCGCGCGATTTGCCAACGATGACATTCGGCTCAAACCGGGTCGAATCGACAGGCTCGCGATATACCGGAAGGTTTTCACCAGCCTCGATGAGCCTGGCATCGTCCTTGTAGAACTCCAGACGCCCGGTCTTCGTGGCATAGGGCTTGCCTTCTTGCGCCTGCTCCCAGCCTTTGACCTTTGGATAGGTGCGGTTCATCATCAGCGTAGGAATCCCCTTCTTGGCCAATTCACTCACCTCGAGCACGTTGTATCCACCGGCACTATTGCTGGCATTGCAAATCCGCTGCAGGTAAACCTCGGTATCCTCGGATGGATCGGTTCCCGCCGGACCAACAAAATGCCAGTAGTCTGAAAATCTCTCGTCACCGGTAACCTTGGCCAGAGCATCAGATATGCCTTTATATACTTCCATGTCGCCCCTGGTGTCATGCACCCTCTTCATCGGCGTGACGGGTAGGACATACATGAACGAGTTGGTGCATGAACCAGACATGTCGGTATGCTTGTTCTCCATCCAGCTGTCGACGCCCCAGACGATGTCGGAATACTCGCAGGCGCCACTCCAGTTCCAGTCGCTATAACACACCATTTCCCACTTGGGCATGCTGTTGATCACCAGGTCATAGTGCCATTTTGAATTGCCGATGGACGAGTTGGAGTTCGTTTGCATCATCGTTTTGGTCGGCGAAGGCATGTGGCCCGGGTCGGTGAGACAACGGTTGCCGACTCTCAGCGGACGGTCGCCATTGTTGTAGAAGTGGGCCGATTCGTCATGGGAGTAGTGCTCGGTTCTGGCCGCGCCCACCTTGCGGTCCTTCACATTTTTCAATTGCGGGGGGATCAGCTGCGGGTTGAAGGGGTCTTCCAGGAGGTACTGCCCCAATCCGCTGTAGAGCGCAACAGGATAGTTGCCTACAAAGTTACCGAACATGCAACCACCTATATGCCCGATGTTGTCGGTCAGCGCACCAACCAGCAGAATGGCACGGTCCTTCAGGTGCGAGTTGAAATAGTGGTTGTTGCCGGCGCCGGTGGCGACGATACTCTTGCCCCGGTTTGCCGCCAGCAAGTGCGCGACATCCAGAACCGCTTCTTTCGGACAGGCACAAAGGGCAGCTACGTTTTCCGGTGAGTACTCATCCAGATATTCCTTGATCAACTGAAACACAGGCACAACCTTGACAGTTTTCCCATCGAGCAGGGTCACCGAGTATCCTCCGGTAAGCGCAGGTTCCAATCCTGCACTCACGTATTGCGCACCGCACTTATCCCGCGACAAGGGGACGGCCTTACCCGTTTTCTTGTCCCATACCATGGCGTCGCCCCACTCCTTGCGCAGGCTTTCCCTGACCATGTGAACGTCCTGGGACGGTACCGGCGGCAGGGATTCCTTATCCCCGAGCACCTTGATATGGTGCGAGAGTTTGGCTTGCTCGTAGCCCGCTATGACGTCCCCAGCCTTCAAGTTGGTCCAGGTATCTGTCCTGACCAGCAGCGGCACGTCGGTATTGGCCAGTAAGTATTTCTCATCAAAAAGTTTTTCTTTGAGGAGTACATGAGCCAGACCAAGCATATACGCGCAGTCGGTTCCCGGACGGATGATGACGACATCGTCCGCCTTGTTGGCAGTAGCATGGTAATCAATGGTAACGTCAATGACATGCGCGCCCTTGAGCCTGGATTCGGTGATCCAGTGTGTGTCCGGCATCTTGGTGGCAACCAGGTTGGTACCCATCAACAGGATAACCTTGGCATGTTCCATGGTGGCAAGATCATAGTCCATGCACTGGAAGCCGGAAGTCATCGGGGTTCCCGGCGCCAGGTCGGTGTGCCAGCTATAGCTGTCCAGCACTTTTGAGCCCTTTGCTTCATCCGGACCCACTTTTCTGACATTGGCGTCCAGCAGGGCCATCATGTTCGCCATTCTCTTCTGGCCATATATCCGCGTGATGCCTAGCAGAGCCATAGCACCCCGGAATTTAAAGGTGCTGGTGCCTGCGCCGTGCATGGAATGGATCATGTCATGATCGTAGCCCTGCCTCTCCAGCAGCTTGGCGCCGCTCTCGCCGGAATAGGTCGTAGCGATATTGTGAAAAGCTTTTGCTGCCAGCATGAAAGCCTCGTCCCAAGGCAGCTTGATGAAGGGCTCTTTACCGCGTTGCAGATATTTCTTTTCCGGAAAGCCGTTTTCGCCATTCCGTGGGAATCCTGCATCTGCCCACTCCTTGAATCCCTTCCTTACCATTGCGCCCTTTGGCCTTCTATCGGAATAGACCCTTCTGGCCAACACCAGCCCTTTGTTGCAGCAACGTGGATCCCACCTGTGGCTGGCTTTTTCCCCATCCAGGTCTTCGGCATTGCCGTACCCATACGACGGCGAGATGCGGACAACCACGTCATTCTTCACGTGCGCCTTAAGGAGGCAGTTGTGTGTGTCATTTGGCACACACAGAAAAACAAAATTACTGTCTGTCTGATACATATCCCTGTAGACTTTTTCCCAACCCCTGCTTGGATAGGCTGCAAGGGGGTTGTCCACGGTAACAGGCACCAGAAATGAGGCGGCTGCAAAAGCTCTATTGCCCATTGCCAAGAGCCCGGCGGTAGCAGACAGCTTGAGAAAGCTGCGCCTGCCAAAATTATTCTTCAATTTATTCATGAGTTACCCTCAAAAATATTAATGAAATCATTTATGTTTTGGCCTGTTGCAATAAAAACCAAAATCAACCGCCTGATATGACGATATACACAGTGGCCGCCAAATCCGGTCTCCCCCGTTGCTGCGCATGCAAACAACAAAATCATTTCTCACTTTGCCGTCGGCTTTAATAAAGGGCTGCAACGGTCAACGCAGGCAATGCAATGTTATTGGTCAAAAACACAAGACTTTCCGCGTGTCCGGTGCCTTGAAACCGATGCTGTTATGCTCAACACCCCCGAAAGGCGGGCTGAAACTTAGAAGCGGTGACACACACCTCATGGTGGTGGTGTTCTGATCAGTAGAGAGAGTCGGGCTTGCCCCGATGGCATAGGGCGAACTCGCGCCGCCCGCAATGTTCTGGTCTGAAATCCCAGCATAGATATCTGTCCGCTTGGGCTGCGCCAGCCACCGTGCTAAGCGCTGCCGCCGGCAATAATGATTTTTTCATTCGGGGACACCCCATAATGTGTTTGTTTAAGTGCAGTCTAAAATCAAGTTGTCGAATTAACCCTGTGACGCATTGGATGACGAACACCACTCTGGGACCTCATCAGCAACGCGACCAGCATCAGCAGTCCGTACTACATTGATTTTTAATGACATTATCAAGCAAGAACAAACAAAACGGCGACACAGATCATGTCGTGGTATTAAACGCGCAGCAGAGTAGAAATAACTTAATATGAATCAAGAATTTTTAATCTGGTGAGAGTTAGAATCCCTCAGGCCATTGGGATGGGGGTTCGATCACGGCTTCAGAGATGCACATGTCACCGCCCTGGTGAAGCGTCATTCTCGCTTCATGGTCGCCGCCCACTCCTGCGATCCGCAAAGTCCGTACCAACGCGGCACTGGTGAGAGCACAAATTGTCTGCTGCGTCAGTTCTTCCCGTAGGGCGCCGATCTTTCAGGCAGCTTCCAGCCTGATCTCAACAAAATAGCCCTGCGATAAAACCAGCGACGACTCTGCACGGCGTTGTGGTTTCAGGCGCCAGCTGAACTTGTTCACTACCGCACCGGAAAAACCTACTCTCATGACATATGATCGCCAGCTTAACAAGGTTCCGACGATCCCCGCCGCACTCGAATCGCCAGCTGGGTTTGTCGCTGACACGCTTGCACGCCCTTTGCAGGAACTGCGCATCTCACTCACGGATCGCTGCAATTTCCGCTGCGTGTATTGCATGCCTGATAAATCATTCGTTACGGATCGTGTTTTTCTGCCGCGGACTTCGCTGCTGAGTTTTGAAGAAATTACCAGAATCGCACAAATTTTCGTCTCCCATGGCACCAAAAAAATCCATCTGACTGGCGGTGAACCACTACTGCGTAAACACATTGGAAATTTGATCGGGATGCTCGTGCAGTTGAAAACACCCGATGGCCGTAATCTTGAACTGACACTAACCACTAACGGATCTCTGCTCGCCAAAACAGCACAGTCCCTGAAAGATGCGGGATTGACTCGTGTGACGGTTTCGCTCGATTCGCTGGATGATGCAATTTTCAAGCGGATGAACGGTGTTGATTTTCCTGTATCGGATGTGCTGCACGGCTTGGATGTCGCCCATGCAGTCGGTTTCGGGCCGATCA
>JAGWPH010000265.1 GCA_028870615.1 Betaproteobacteria bacterium | reverse complement strand
GGAAAGGGTGGCGATAGACCATTTCGTGAGGCAATCCCAAGGCCACGCCAAGCTCACGGACCTCGTCTTTAAACAGCTCGCGCAAGGGTTCCAATAGCCTGAGGTGGAGCGACTCCGGCAAGCCACCAACATTGTGGTGGGACTTGATGGTGTGGGCTTTCCGGGTTTTGCCTCCCGCCGATTCGATCACATCGGGATAAATGGTCCCCTGTGCCAACCATTTGACTTGCGGTAATTTGGCCGCTTCGCGTTGAAACACCTCGACGAATTCGCGCCCGATGATCTTGCGTTTTTTTTCGGGGTCGGCGACCCCCTTGAGGTGCGTCATGAAGATTTCGCGTGCGTCCACATGGACAACTTTCACCCCCAAGTGGCGATGGAATGTTTCCATGACCTGTTCGGCTTCGCGCTCACGCAACAGACCATGATCAACGAAGACGCAGGTGAGTTGGTCACCGATGGCACGATGAATCAGTGCGGCCGCCACGGAAGAATCCACGCCCCCGGACAGACCCAGGATGACTTCTTCCTGGCCGACCTGCTGACGGATCGCATTCACCGCTTCATTAAGGTAATCCGGCATGGTCCAGTCTGAGCCGATGCCGCAGATTTCATGGACAAAGCGGCCAAGAATGGCGCGGCCCTGGGGAGTATGCGTCACTTCCGGATGGAACTGCACCCCGTAAAACCGCCGTTCATCGTCGGCCATTCCGGCAATGGGGGTTGCCGGGTTATCGCAGATCACTTTAAATCCCGGGGGCAACACCGTGACCTTGTCACCGTGACTCATCCAGACGTCCAGCAAACCGTGCCCCGCACTGTTGGTGCGGTCCTGAATGCCGCGCAACAAGGCGGAGTGGCCGTGTGCCCGTACCTCGGCATAGCCGAATTCCCGATGAGTGGCATTCTCCACTTTGCCACCCAGTTGCGCTCCCATCGTTTGCATGCCGTAGCAGATACCCAGCACCGGTACTCCCTGCCGGAATACGGCGTCCGGCGCGCGCGGTGGCGTGTCCCCAGTTACGGAGGAAGGGCCGCCCGACAAGATGATGCCCTGGGGTGCGAAGGATCGCACAAAGTCATCACTTACATCACACGGATGGAGCTCACAGTACACCCCGGCTTCGCGTACACGTCGTGCGATCAGTTGCGCATATTGCGCCCCGAAATCGAGGATAAGAATTTTTTGGCGGGACATCCGGTTCAATCGATGTGGTAATTGGGTGCTTCTTTGGTGATCTGAACATCGTGCACATGGGACTCACGCATGCCTGCATGAGAAATCTCCACAAACTCGGCCTTCTGATGGATTGCATCAATGGTGCCGCAACCCAGGTAACCCATGCTGGCACGCAGGCCACCCATCAACTGGTGAATGACCGCCATCACGGTTCCCTTATAAGGCACGCGACCTTCGACCCCTTCAGGGACCAGCTTGTCGACATTGTTTTCGGAATCCTGAAAATAGCGATCGCTCGAACCTTGTTGCATGGCGCCTAAAGAACCCATGCCGCGATAAGACTTGTAAGAACGGCCCTGAAACAGTTCGATTTCGCCCGGCGCCTCTTCCGTGCCGGCAAACAGACCACCGATCATGACAGCATTGGCCCCCGCTGCCAGGGCCTTGGAAACGTCACCGGAATAGCGGATTCCTCCGTCAGCAATGCAAGGCACCCCTGTCCCCGCCAGGGCTTCTGACACATTGCGAATTGCCGTAATTTGCGGTACGCCAACCCCTGCCACAATCCGGGTGGTACAGATGGAACCGGGGCCAATGCCGACCTTGATGCCATCGGCGCCATATTCAACCAGCGCGCGTGCGCCCGTGGCCGTAGCGATATTGCCGCCAATGACTTCGATCTGGGGGAAACGCTTCTTGACCCATTGCACTCGTTCGAGCACGCCCTGGCTGTGGCCATGTGCCGTGTCCACTACGATGGTGTCCACCCCGGCTTCCACCAGGGCCTCCACACGCTCATCCGTGCCCTCACCCACCCCCACGGCGGCGCCTACCAGGAGCCGTCCAGAGGAATCTTTGGCGGCCAGCGGATGTTCGGAAGATTTGAGAATATCCTTGACTGTGATCAGGCCGCGCAGTTCGAACGCGTCATTGACCACCAGAACACGTTCCAGACGATGTTGATGCATCAAGCGCATGGCCACGTCGCGGGGGTCGTTCTCATTCACGGTAACCAGACGGTCGCGCGGCGTCATCACATTGCGCACGGGCTGGTCCAAACGGGTTTCGAAACGCAGATCACGATTGGTGACAATCCCGACAACCCGGTTACCTTCAACCACGGGCAGTCCGGAAAACCTGTGCTGGCGGGTCAGTTGCAGCACTTCGCTCACCGGCATGTCTGGAGAAATCGTGATGGGATCCCTGACCACTCCGGACTCGAAGCGTTTGACCTTGGCCACTTCCGCCGCCTGTTGCTGGATGGTCAGATTTTTATGAACGATGCCGATGCCTCCTTCCTGAGCCAGGGCAATGGCCAGCCGCGCTTCGGTGACCGTATCCATGGCGGCAGACAACAACGGCAGATTGAGGGTGATGTTTCGGGTCAGCCGGGTTACGAGACTGACATCGCGCGGCAAAACTTCGGAATGGGCCGGAATGAGCAGAACATCATCGAAGGTGAGTGCCTTTTCGACAACTCGCATGGCATTACCCCTTGGCAAAACGGCATTATACGCAAGTCTGCCTCGGGCTCAAAGCCGCTCTGTGGGCTTCATCCGTGAGCGCCGGGCAGCTTTGGGATCGGCGCGCCGCGGACGATAGATTTCCACGCGATCGCCCGCCCTGAGGACAGTGGTCAGGGGGCGGACCCGTCCCAGAATCCCCACCTGCTGATGGGTCAGGTCCACCTCGGGATAGAGCCGGAGAATGCCGCATCGTCGAATCGCCGCCTCAAGCGTTGTGCCTTCCGCAACCTCCAGGGTCAACAACGTCTGCCGCTCGGGTAAGGCGTAGGCCACACTCACTAGCACCGGGATACCTCTCCGTACAAGGTTTCAGCGCGAGCCACGAAGGCTTCCACCATGGAGTTGGCGATGGTGTGGAATACAGGCCCCACCACTTTTTCCAGAACCCGGTTGGAAAAGGTCCATTCCAGGGAAAAGACGATTTTGCAGGCATCCGGTTGCAATGCAACGAAGTGGAACTCGCCACGCAAGTCCCGAAAAGGCCCTTCGACCAGATTCATTACCAGCGATTGCGCCGCCACTGAGGTGTTGCACGACGTGAATTGCAGGCGCAATCCATGGAAATTGATGTGAAGCGTCGCTATTGTATCGGCCCCTTCGCCCTGGAGGACTTCGGCGCCGCTGCACCAGGGCAAAAACTGTGGGTAGGCAGGAATATTATCCACGAGTTCCCACATTTCGCGCGCAGAGTGCGCGACCAGGACGGATTTTTCAACACGGGTCATGGCAAGCTCGATGGGCTAGAATGGCGGATCATTTCGTGAAGATACCGAATAATCATGAGCATTGTCGACAATCGTAAAGCATTTCACGACTACTTCATCGAAGAGCGTTTCGAAGCGGGACTCGCTCTGGAAGGCTGGGAAGTAAAAGCGATCCGCGCTGGGCGCACACAACTCAAGGAAGCGTACGTGGTCGTCCTGTCGGGCGAACTCTACCTCCTGGGCTCACATATCAGCCCCCTGCCCACCGCTTCGACACACGTTAAACCAGACCCCACCCGCACGCGCAAACTACTGCTGCATGCCGAAGAAATTGCCAAACTGATCGGTAAAGTAGAACGCGCGGGTTACACCCTGATTCCTCTTAACCTGCACTACAGTCGGGGCCGTATCAAGCTGGAAATTGGCTTGGCCAAGGGGAAGAAACAACACGATAAACGCGAAGCCGAGAAAGAACGGGATTGGGAACGGGAAAAACAGCGTCTGCTGCGCCAACGATGACCGGACACAAGCGCTATTGGCACATCCTGATGGCAGCAGCGGCCGTGCTGATGATTACGATGGGTGTGCGCCAGTGCCTTGGCCTGT
>JAGWPH010000264.1 GCA_028870615.1 Betaproteobacteria bacterium | reverse complement strand
ACTCGCCGGCGTCTCCTCCGCTACGGTGTCGCGCGCGCTGGCAATGCCGCACAAGTTGCGGCCGGAAACGTTAAAGCGGGTCCAGGCGGCCATTCAGCAGCTGGATTACGAACCATTCGCCCCCGCACGCGTACTTCGTTCCGGGCGCACGCGTACGATCGGCGTTATCGCGCCGACTTTAATGAATGAGTTATATGCCAAGGCGGTGGACACGCTGGAAAGTGAGCTGGTTCGTCTGGGCTACACCGTACTGCTGACCTGCCATCGGAACAACATCGCGTACGAAGCTCACTTGGCCCGTGCTTTGTGCCAACGCGGTATTGATGGCCTGGCAATTATTGGCGCTCATCATCATCCCAATCTCTTTACGGTGATACGACGCCAAAAAACACCCTACGTCCTGATGTGGGCGATCGACCGGGAAAAGGTTCACCCGACCGTGGGATACGACAACCACCAGGCCATGCGCCGGGTCACAGAACATCTCATCAACCTCGGCCATCGTCGGTTTGGTGTCCTCACGGGGCCCCCCGATGTGCAGAAACTCTCTGAAATCCGGCTGGCAGGCGTGCGCTCTGCGCTTATAGAACATGGCATGAACCTCGCCTCCGGGCAAATCGTGGCCACGCCCTATGAGCCAGATGCCGTACGCAAAGGGACCCAACAACTGCTTCAGCGCAATCCGACGCCTACAGCACTCATCTGTCACAATGATTTCATTGCAGCATGTGCGGTTGCGGAATGCCGGGATGCCGGGATTTCCATTCCGGACCAGCTCTCGGTCACCGGCTTTGGCGATTGGGAACTGGCCCGGCTCATTTCCCCCGCCCTTACCACGGTTCGCTCCGACCCGGTTCGCATCGGTACGATCACCACCCGGAATCTGCTTGCTCAAATCAATGGGGAAAATAATGGCGAACCCAGGCAGACCGAGTTTGAAGCCGAGTTGATCATCCGGCAAAGTATTGGCCCTGCGCGGGGGAAAATATTGAAGCATTAACCTGGAAATTTATTGAGCTAGATCAATAAGCATCCAGAACGCCAGTGGCAGAGTATTCACAGTGTGGCAATGTTGATGAAAAAGACATACAGCATACTGATTTTAGGCGCTTCGTACGGATCGCTCCTGGGCACCAAGCTCGCGCTCGCGGGGCATGCGGTGAAGCTGGTGTGCTTACCCGCCGAGGCTGAACTGATCAACCGGGAAGGCGCGATGGTGCGCATGCCGGTCAGGGGCCGCGAAGGCCTCATTGAAATTGACTCCCGCAAAGCGCCGGGCAGGCTGTCCGCCTGCGGCACGGCAGGGGTCAATCCGGCCGATTATGACCTGGTGGCACTGGCCATGCAGGAACCCCAGTACGGCTCGTCCGGCGTGCGTGAACTGCTGGAATCAGTGGCGAAATCGAAGGTCCCCTGCCTGTCCATCATGAACATGCCGCCCTTGCCTTACCTCAGGCGTATTCCCGGTCTCAATACCGATGCCTGCCGCCATGCCTACACCGACCCTACCGTGTGGGACAGCTTTGAGCCCAGGGCGATGACGCTGTGCAGTCCCGATCCGCAAGCATTCCGTCCGCCCGAGGAAAAGGTCAATGTGCTGCAAGTCCGCCTGCCCACCAACTTCAAGGCGGCGCGCTTTGATTCCGGGGCGCATACCGCCATGCTGCGCCAGCTCGAGGCGGACATCGACGCGGTACGCTTTGACACCGGTACCGGCCTGGTCGAGCTGCCGGTCAAGCTGAGGGTGCATGATTCGGTGTTTGTGCCGCTGGCCAAGTGGGCCATGCTGATTGCCGGCAACTATCGCTGCATCCAGAAAGGCGCCATGCGTTCCATCCAGGAAGCCGTGCACAGCGACCTTGATGCCGCGCGCGCGACATACAACTGGGTCGTCCAACTGTGCGTGGCGCTGGGCGCAGACGAAAAGGACATGGTGCCTTTCGAAAAGTATGCCGCTGCAGCGCAGGGACTCACCAGCCCCTCTTCCGCGGCGCGCGCGTTATTCGGAGGCGCGCCCAACATCGAGCGGGTGGACCGCCTGGTCCAGTCCATCGCGGCAGACAGGGGCATGCATTCCGGGGTGCTCGACGAGGTGGTGGCGCTGGTGGATGCCCGGCTGGAACTCAACCGCAAGAAGGTGGCGTAAGTTCAGGGGATTCTGCGTTTACATCAACCACGGCTTACCATCCAATTGCAGAGGGAGCACCCAGGCGCGCAGGCTCCTCCATGTCGGTGATTTAGTGCTCTTAAGAGCATTTAAATATGTTTAAAGTGCTTTCAAAAGCACTATTATTGCGAAACAGCCTAACTTATTGTATGCTCTTAAGAGATCTTTAACTTGTATAAAGTACTCTTGAGGGGACATGGTCGCGCGCAACAAACTACTAAAGGCTCCGCCCTACCCGGTCGAACAGGCGCTTAAGCGTTTGGGTGACAACCTTCGCACGGCCCGGATTCGGCGGAACGACACAATCGAGGAAGTCGCCGAGAAGATCGGAACGGGACGCCGCGCCGTCATGGACGCCGAAAAGGGCAAGCCCTCAACCGGCGTAGGCATCTACGCCGCCCTGTTGTGGGTCTACGATCTGCTTCAGCCTCTAAACGAACTCGCGAATCCTGCCAGGGACGAACAAGGGCTGGCCTTTGTCTCCGCCAAAGAGAAGAAGCGTGCCCGCAAGGGCGCCGGCCTCAGCAATGAATTCTGAGCCCTCAGCTTCCGGGTGTTTTGTTTACATCACGCTACCGGGACACCTGTCCGCTGTAACGGCGGGCAGATTCGTCCTGACGAAAACCACGAGAGGCAACGCACTTGGGCAGTTCGTCTACCGCGGCAAGTATCTGGACGATCCGCAGGCGGTTGAGATCGATCCCGTCACACTTAAACTCTCGACGCAGACCTATGAGACCGCCCAGTTGAACGGTGTCTTCGGCGCACTGCGTGATGCGGGTCCGGACTACTGGGGCCGTTGCGTTATCGAAAAGCATGCAGGCAAAGCGCAGCTCGGCGAACTGGATTATCTTCTGGAGTCGCCCGACGATCGGGCAGGCGCGCTTGGCTTTGGCCTGAGCAACGTTCCGCCCGCCCCGAAGCGGAAATTCAACAAGGCGCTCGACCTGGAGAAACTTCAGATGCTCGCGGATGCGCTGGTTAAAGATGACCTTCCGAATGATCCTGAAGCGCAGCAGGTCCGGGACCTCCTGTTGCTCGGCACTTCGATGGGTGGTGCGCGGCCGAAAGCTGTCGTACAGGACGATGACGGCCTGTGGGTCGCGAAATTCAATTGCTTGGATGACCGCTGGAACAACACGCGGGTTGAGCACGCCATGTTGCGGCTGGCCCGTGAGTGCGGCATCACAGCAGCGGAAAGCCGGATCCAACCGATCGGTGGCAAAGATGTTCTGCTCATCAAGCGCTTCGATCGCGAAAAGACGGCGAAAGGCTACACGCGTGCGCGCATGGTCAGTGGCCTGACGATCCTGCGCGCGGACGAAGCGCTGGAGATGCGGGCGCGCTGGTCCTACGTGATCCTCGTCGAGGAGCTGCGCCGGATCGTCGCCGATGCCAAGAAGGACGCCCGCGAACTGTTCCGCCGGGTGTGCTTCAACGCGCTTATTTCCAACATCGATGATCATCCGCGCAATCACGCCGTAATTGCCAAGGAAAAAGATTGGAAGCTCTCACCTGCTTACGATCTGACGCCCTCGCCGCTGGTCGCTCAAGAGCGCCGCGATCTCGCCATGGACTGCGGCGACCAGGGCCGCTACGCCAATGCAAAAAACATACTGTCCCAGCATGCGCGCTTTCTGCTTGAGCAGGACGAAGCGGAGAAAATTATCACCGACATGAAAGGGCAGGTAGACGCCACCTGGTATGACACCGTGCGCGCCAGCGGCGTTTCCGACAAAGACGCTGAAACGATTCGCGGGGCCTTCGTCTACCCGGGGTTTTCCCTGTGATTCGGAACCCGCGCGCTGCCCCCTGGCAAGACGAGCTTTCTGGCAATGCGCCGGTCCCGGTAGATCTCAAGGATGCAACCAGGTTAGAAGCCTGCCGGGGCTGTATTCTGGAAATGCTACCGATTCATCACCATGTCATCAACAACCTCCATAATCTGCCGCGCAAGCAGATCCGCTTTACGTGACTTGCACCCCACATCGATCACCCAAGGCAACTGGAGGACCCCAAATGTTTCGCGCCCGAATGATGACCCCGTTTGCTGCTGGTCTGTCATTGGCGCTGACTGCCTATGGCGGTAGCAGCACGGCAACAACGCCCCCGATCGTCACTGCAGCCGCTCTCACAACCGCAACCCCCATCAAGCATGTTGTGGTCATCTTCAACGAGAACGTCTCTTTCGATCATTATTTTGCAACCTATCCCAACGCAACCAATCCGGCAGGCTCGCCTCATTTCACTGCTGCGGTCGGAACGCCTGCGGTGAATGGACTGTCTGGAACCCTGCTCACGAGCAACCCAAATTTCCTGAACGCCGCAAATGGCGCCGGCGCCGTCAACCCGTTCCGGCTGGACCGCACGCAAGCTGCCACCGCAGACCAGAATCATGCCTATACGGCGGAACAGCAGGCTTACGACAATGGTCTCGTGGACCTCTTTCCAAAATACGCCGGTCGTGGCACCAGCGGACAAGTCATGGGCTATTACGATGGCAACACCGTCACCGCGATCTGGAATTATGCCCAGCACTTTGCCATGAACGACAACACCTTCACGGACACTTACGGCCCTTCCACGCCTGGCGAGCTTGAAGCCATTTCAGGGCAAACCAATGGAATCCAGCTGATTGCGACCACCAGGCAACCCTTCACGCTGTCTGCCCATTCCTACTACATCAACGACGGCCAGGGCGGGTATACCCTGATCGACGATGCGGATCCCGGCTACGATGTATGCTCCAGCGCCACCGATCAGGTCATGATGAACGGTAAAAACATTGGCGATCTGTTGAACGGGGCAGCCATCCCCTGGGGGGGCTTCATGGGGGGATTCAATCTCGGCGCCACCAACGCCAATGGTTCAACGGGCTGTAAACTCGCCACCTACTCCACCGTGGTGGGCGCCACCATTACAGACTATATCCCGCACCACAACTGGTTCCAGTACTACAAATCCACTGCCAACCCGACGCATGCGCGCCCCAGTTCGGTACAGGCCGTGGGTTACACTTTCCAGGCAGATGGCAGGACGCTGGACCCGGCAAATCACCAGTACGACATCCAGGATTTTTTCAGTGCCGTGAAAGCAGGAAACTTTCCTGCCGTCAGCTATCTCAAAGCCCCCGCTTTTCAGGACGCTCATGCCGGCTACTCCGACCCGCTCGACGAGCAGACATTCATGACGCAAGTGGTCAACTTTCTGCAGCAACAACCCGACTGGAAAGACACCGTGGTCATCGTGGCCTATGACGACTCCGACGGCTGGTACGACCACGCCTTTGCCACAACCACCAATCCTTCCTTCGACGGCCAGGCCGATCAGTTGAATGGCCCTGGAATCTGCGGCAGCGGCACGCCGCTTGTAGGAATCAATGGGAAGCCGGTCAACGGTCGCTGTGGACCAGGAACGCGCATTCCGTTCCTGGTGATCTCGCCTTGGGCCAAGGTGAACTACGTTGATCACACCCCAATCAGCCAGGCTTCGATTGTGCGTTTCATCGAGGACAACTGGCTGGGAGGGCAGCGTCTTGGAGGAGGCTCTTTTGACGCCAGTGCCGGAAGCATGATGGGCATGCTGGATTTCACGGGCGGCGGCAACGTCCCGCCGCTGTACCTGGATTCGACATTTGGCACGCCGTTGAACGCCCCCCCATTATCCTCAAGCAACCCCTGGCCGTAAGCCACTGATCTTTTGACCCGAGGCGACGGTGTTTAAAACACTGTCGCCAGGCTGTGTCTGCCCGGGAGTTGGGGCCATCCCCGTCACAATAGCGTAGCCGTAAAACATTACAGTAAGTTGCCACCCTTTAAGATTCGCCGGTCGAAGAACCAGGCAGCACCCGGGTGGAAAGGTACCATCTTTCGCTAGCAGAGGAGGAAGCCATGAAAGTCAACAACATTAATGGCACAAAGGACAGTTCCTGCAGGTGTGCCAGCTGGCTCGAACACTGGGTGAACTACAGCGGCAGGCCTTTGCCTTCCATTTGTCCCGAATTGGACTGCATCCAGAATCCGGAAATTGGCGCTCATGTCCAAAAGGACAGCGCCACCGACAAAAACTGGTACATCATCCCTCTTTGCAAAAAACACAGTGGTGACATTGGAAAGTCATTGAGCATTATTGACATCCCGCTCGTCCCGGCCAAAGTCGACAACACCTGCGGGAAAACAGGAGCCACTCACCCAACAAGCGCAACTCACGGCATGATTGACCATAAAAAAGGCCAGGCTTCATAGAGCCTGGCCTCGTCACCGATACAAACCGCTTGATTACGTCATAACCCGACGGACAAGCTCATCTGATAGCTGCGCTCCGGAATGGCGAAGAACATCGGGGCGCCATTCTGGTCATTGGCGAACGCACCATACAGGTCATTGCGATTGAACAGGTTGTTGACCTGGAGTCCGATGCGGGTGTTTTTACCCAGCCACCTTGAGGGATCCAGCTTATAGCTCATGGCCAGATTGGTGATCGTGTAGGCCCCCAGAGGAATATTGTTTCCTGCTGCATCCTGTGCAGTGGCATACCGGGAGCCCACTTCCTTGGCAATCAATGAGCCGTACAAGCCACCCATTTGGTAGATGATACCCGCCGCTGCCGTGGTACGTGGCGTGTTCGGCAGCACGGAACCATCACTGGTGGAATAGTTATTGACGCCGTAGTTGCCATAGAGGCTCGCCCCACGTCCCAGATACCAGGTGCCTTCCAGCTCGCCACCGTTATAGCTGACGCCACCCACATTGCGAAAGCAGGTGTAGATGCCGTTGCAAATGTACGGGGCGATCAGGTTGTTGAAATCAATCTTGTAGAGATCGGCGCCCAACGTCAGTTCCTGTGTGGCCCAGGTGGTTCCCACCTGATAATTTTTGGTTTGCTCGGGGCTCAAGGTATTCGGTTGCGAATTGGCCTTGTAGAACACATTCATATTCGGCGCCTGGAACCCTTCGGCATATTGCCCATACACGGACCAGCTGGAAGACAACGCATAACGCGTGGTCAAGGCAGGAAGGGCCTTGGTCCAGGTTTGTGAACCATTGAAGGGCTGCAGGGTGCCTTGTAATACCGTGGCATCAATGGCGCGCTTGAAGGAGGCCAATTTAACCCCCGGCGTCACGGTCCAGGCATCCGTTGCTTTCCAGTTGTATTGGGCGTAGGGCTGAATCGTGGTCAATGTATCATTCATCTGCCGATCAAAAACAGACCCATTGTCCCCATTACTGGCTGCGGTATTGGGAGCGCCTCCCAGGGTCCAGTCAATGTTTTGCAACATGCGATTATTCATCTGGTAGTCCACCCAGGCGCCCAAATCCAGTTGACCCGGGCCCAGTGGCTCGGACAAGCGCAGCAAATCCCCTACGGATCGATAGTTCATGTTCATTTTGTTGCCAGGCACGTCATTGGGCAATGTGACCCCGGCCACAACAGTTCCGTTGGCAGCGGCCCCGGCCCCAGGCGTGTTGGTGGCGAAACCATCGTGAAAATAGGCATAGGTATAGAGCTTGTTGT
>JAGWPH010000263.1 GCA_028870615.1 Betaproteobacteria bacterium | reverse complement strand
TTTACCATCGCTAGCCTGAGGCGCCGTACTTGTGTGCCGGATGCCAGGATCTTCGCGATCACCTTTAGCAAAACGATGTCCCTAAAGGTGTACCGGCGCCATGATCCTTTTCTGCGCCAAGGCTCACCGGTTGTTGTCATGTATGTGGATGCGAACACGTCGGTACGTTCCAGATACGTCACCATGTCGGTGGTTAAGCCAGTAACTTGTGCCAACTCGGCAACTACGAAGTAATCCCGGTTTTTTGGAGGTTTTCGGATTGGCATAGCAGCACAAGCTTTTTCAAAATAGAATAATGACCATTGTTTAATACTCAAAAGTTAAGTGCTTGTCAACAAATAAATTCTAAGTAATGATGGGTTGTCTGCTTACTTTAGGTTTCAGGCTGTATGTTCTAAAACTAAACAACTACCGGATGCTCGATGTGGATGGGATGATACAGACGATGGGTTATACTTCATCCGACTGGCCAACAGAAATTTTTTATTATTTCTGGCACAACGGTAGAAAAACTCCGTGAATTGTGACACAAGGGAAATGCGGCATTTCAGAAAAAGTGAAGAAGACATTGATTTATAAAGACGCCATTTTTCGTGAATTCTGACACCCTACGTCGGCGCAACCGGAAGCGCTGACTGGTCGGCCATGTTTTCCATCATCATTCCAACCTGGAACAACCTTGAGCTATTGAAACTCTGTATCTCAAGCCTGCATCGGCACACCACGTTGCCGATTGAGATTGTATTGCACGTAAACGAAGGCAGTGACGGGACGTTGGATTGGGTTCGTTCCGAAGGCATCCTGCATACGTACTCTCCGGAAAACATCGGGATCTGTCACGCGGTGAATCAGGCGGCTGCCCTGTCGACGCGACCCTATCTGGTTTATCTGAATGATGACATGGTGTGCTGCCCGGGTTGGGACACCGTGCTGATGAATTGTATCCGGTCTCTTGGTACCGATGCATTCATGCTGTCTGGAACCATGATCGAACCCCGGGAAACGGGAAACCCCTGTGTCATTGTCCGCGACTATGGGAACAGCCCTGAAACCTTCAGGGAAACGGCCATGTTGAGGGATTTACCCCAGCCCCATAAAAGCAACTGGTACGGAGCCACCTGGCCGCCCACCGTGGTACATCGAGATTGGTGGGTCAAAGTGGGGGGATACAGCCCTGAGTTTTCGCCAGGAATCAGCAGTGACAACGATTTTTCCATGAAGTTATGGGCCGCAGGATGCCGAATTTTTCTCGGGCTGGGCGCATCGCGCGTTTATCATTTCATGTCACGCTCCACGGGCAAGGTCGTCCGTAATGATGGCCGAAAACAGTTCTTGCTCAAATGGGGCATGACACAGTCCACATTTGACAGGCATTTTTTACGGCGTGGCCAACGCGCGACATTGGTTCGGCTTCCAGAGCCAGAGAAAACTCTCTTGTATTACTGGGATTTGCTGCGGGGAAAAGTTAAACGGATCTGGGCTTAAGTCGTCAGGTTTTGCGTTTCCTGGCAGTCGCCTTTTTTTTGCCGGCTGCAGCCGTTTTTTTCTTGGCAACAGCTTTCTTTTTAGGAGCGGGCTTGCCAGTTTTAGCGGCTTTTTCAGCCAACAGCAGTAGTGCCTCTTCCAGGGTCAGTGTTTCGATATTGACCCCATTGGGCAGGGTGGCATTGATTTTGCCCTGTTTGACATAGGGGCCATACCGACCACTGAAAATACCCACGGGCTGTTGATTGACGGGATCAACACCCAATTGTCGCAAGGATCCGCGCCCCACGCCCTTGGGCTCTGCCAAAATCTGCAGCGCGCGTTCCAACGCGATATCGAATACATTGTCCTCTTTCGGAATAGAGCGGAAACCGCCATCGTGTTGAATGTACGGCCCGAATCGGCCAATGTTGACGGTGATTTTTTTACCGGTTTCTGGATGAACGCCGAGATCTCGAGGCAAGGATAGCAGGCTTTGAGCGATATCCATTGTCACTTGGGCAGGCAACAGGTTCTTGGGTAGCGAGACGCGTTTTGGTTTTTTTCCTTCTGTGGCTATTTCACCCAGTTGCAAATAGGGGCCGTAGGGCCCGTTCAGCAAATAAATAGGTTGGCCAACGGCAGGGTCTGTCCCAACCACGATCGGATCGGCCGAGTCAGTGGCACCGTCTAAATTTCGCGTGAAATCGCATTCAGGATAACCGCTACACCCTACAAACTTGCCGCGCCGGCCCAGGCGGATGGACAGGGGCTTTCCACATTTTGGACAGGCCTCATCCAGGGATTCCTGTGTGATTTCAGCGCGTGAAACTGAAGCTTTTTCTTCCACCTGGCTGGAAAAGCCTTCCCAAAACTGGGTAAGCACCGGAACCCATTCCAGTTTTCCTTCAGAAATCAGATCCAGCTGATCTTCCATGCGTGCAGTGAAATCGTAGTCAACATAGCGTGAAAAGTGCTCGGTCAAAAACTTGTTCACGACGGCTCCCACATCCGTAGGCGTAAAACGTTTTTTGTCCAGCAATACATACTCACGATGAACCAGTGTGCTGATAATATTGGCATAAGTAGACGGCCTGCCAATCCCAAATTCTTCAAGTGCTTTCACCAGGCTGGCTTCAGAATAACGCGGGGGGGGTTGGGTAAAGTGTTGTTCACCCCACAGCCGATCTACAGGCAATCCCTCGCCTTCCGTAAGGAGGGGTAGTCGCGCTTCATCATCTGATTCCGCCGCCGCCCCTTTTTCAGATGTATCGTCCTCGTCCTCCCGATAGACCGCAATGAAGCCAGGGAAAATCAGGGTTTGTCCGTTGGCGCGAAACAGGGTACCCCTGTCGCCCACTGATATGTCCACCTTGACGGTATCAAACTGGGCCTGCGTCATTTGACTGGCTACAGACCGCTTCCAGATCATTTCGTAGAGACGGAACTGGTCAGGGGTCAGGTGGCCGCGCAAATTGGCTGGGGTGCGTGCAATGGCCGTTGGCCGAATGGCTTCATGTGCTTCCTGGGCGTTTTTGGACTTGTTGGCATAAAAAACCGGTTTTTCAGGCAGGTACTCACCATCAAAATTTTTGTTGATATGATCGCGAATGTCCTGGAGGGCTTCTTGCGACAGGCTCACCGAGTCGGTCCGCATATAAGAAATCATGCCCACGGCCCCGCCCCCGATATCCACTCCTTCGTAGAGTTGCTGGGCAACCTTCATAGTGCGATCCGTGGTAAATCCCAACTTCCGGACGGCTTCCTGTTGCAAGGTTGAAGTCGTAAAGGGGGGCGCGGCATGGCGTTGCTTGCGCTTTTTCTCAACGCTGACAACTTTGGCCGGCTTTCCCTTCAATGACTCAAGAATTTCAGTTTGCTGTGTTTCCGAGCCAACGCTCATCTGTTGAAATTTTGTACCGTCAAACTGAATCAAGCGCGCTGTAAAGGATTGCGTTCCCTTATGGCTGTCGAGATGGAGCGACCAGTATTCTTCGCTTTTAAATGCGGTGATCTGGTTTTCGCGTTCCACAATAAGTCGGAGTGCCGGGCTTTGCACTCGTCCTGCGGAAAGACCGCGGCGGATTTTTTTCCATAACAGCGGTGAAAGATTGAAGCCCACCAGGTAGTCCAGTGCCCTACGGGCTTGCTGGGCATTGACCAGCGGCATGGAAATTTCGCGTGGATGGGCGACAGCTTCCTGAACCGCGTTTTGGGTAATTTCGTAAAATGTGACACGCTGCAGGGATTTGTTCTTGAGCAAATTCCTGGATTTTAAAATTTCAGCCAAGTGCCAGGCAATGGCTTCCCCTTCGCGGTCTGGGTCCGTGGCCAGATAAATATGATCGGCATTTTTAACTGCGCGCGCTATTGCATCAACATGTTTTTCGTTACGCTCTACCATCTGATATTTCATGGCGAAATGATCATCTGGGTTGACTGCGCCTGACTTTGGGATCAAATCGCGGACATGGCCATAGGAAGCCAGGATTTCAAACCCCGGGCCCAGATATTTTTTGAGAGTCTTCGCCTTGGAAGGCGATTCTACGATGAGCAGGTTCTTGGACACGTGTGAAGGGAATTGCTTACTGCAGCATCCAATCCTGATAGTGAATCAGTTCTTCCACCAGCAGCGCATCCAGCGGGTTTCCCTGGCGCCAGAGAACCATCAGGACGATCAGCTTAAGACGTTCCAGGTCAACTTCTGGTTCGTCCAGGGCCATGACGCCGGCCAAAATCCATTCGCGCTGGCGTGGAATAAGAATTTTATTGTTCTCAAGAAATGCCAGGAAGCCCCAACCTTGGGAACCGATACGCTCAAACTCGGATGAATCCAGACAGCGCTGTGAAACCGAGTGGGTCAATGTATCGTCATGGGCGGTTTCGCCAATTTGATCGATGTCATCCAGCCAGGCCAGCGCTTCTTCGACTTCACCTGCTTCAAACCCGGCCGCGAACAACCGGTTTTGAAGTACGGCGTGCGCGGGGTAAATGCCACTGGCAAAAAAATTTTCGTAGACGAAAATAAGAATGTCGACCATAGATGCCGTCCCTTAGAATGATGAACCATCTCAGTCGGAGTGCGGTCAACCCCGCCTGAAATCCAGTCGCTGATAAAGGCCACCCGGCAATATCACAATTTGGCCGAAGAGCTCAAGCGAGGTCAGCATGAGGGATACCTGAGCAGTCGTCAAGCCAGTACGCAGACAAATTTGATCCAGGGGAGCGGTCCCTGGATCAGCTCACTTGAGTGCCCGTTCTGTATTTTCTGGAAGAGCAGCTGCGTCAAGTCTCTTTTCATCGATATCCCTGGGGGCGATGGGGTTGGCGGGTTGCTGGAGGCCAGAAATTTGATATTGCAGCTCTTCCAGGATATCACGCGCAGTTTCCACCAGTTTGGCTCCGTCCCTGATCAGGTGATGGCAACCCTTTGAAAGTGGCGAGTGGATCGATCCGGGAATGGCGAATATTTCTCGGCCCTGTTCCAGGCCAAGGCGGGCTGTGATGATGGAACCACTTGTCAGGCTGGCTTCCACTACCAGGCAGCCCAGGGACATCCCTGCAATAATTCGGTTGCGCTTGGGAAAATGCCATTTTTGAGCAACGGAGCCCAGCACAAACTCTGAAACGATGACCCCACGAGTCGCAATATCCTGGGCCAGTCCACGGTTGACTGCAGGATAGACGCGATCTGCCCCGGTACCGATGACAGCGACAGTAGCGCCCCTTCCTCGCAGTGCACCTCGATGCGCTGCAGCATCAATGCCGTCGGCAAGGCCACTGACAATGGTTATACCTGCATCAGATAGCGATTCGGCAAAGGCTTCAGCATCGAGACATCCTTGGCGGGTGGCATTGCGGCTACCCACTATGGCAATCATGGGACGGGACAGCAGGGAGGCGTTTCCTTTGACAAAGAGAAAGTCTGGACGGTCAGAAAGCTCTTTCAACAAGGGGGGGTAGTCGGGATTATCGTGAAGAATAAGATGATTTTCTGGGTGTGCCAGCCAGTCCCGGGTTTGAGCAACCTGATCCGGGGTAAGCCAGAGAAGAAGGGGGTCGGTATCAGGGGATGAATCAGCTTTCAATGGGGCTCTCCGTTCAACACCGTTATAATAGTATCCTTAAGACAAGAATACGGTCGGAAATAGGCTTTGTTATGGCGCTTCTTCCCATACTTCATTATCCGGACCCTCGTTTGCATACCCGGGCGTCTCCCGTTGTGGAAGTGGATGCGGAAATCCGCAAACTGGTGGATGACATGGCTGAAACCATGCATGCCGCAGCGGGAATTGGCTTGGCTGCTACACAGGTCAATGTGCATAAGCGATTGATTGTTCTGGATGTATCTGAAGACCAACAACATCTGCAAGTCTTCATTAATCCAAAATTACTTTCCCAGGACGGGAGCCAGGAGCGTGAAGAAGGCTGCCTGTCGGTTCCGGGGATTTATGATCGGGTGACCCGGGCCGAACATATCGTGGTGGAAGCACTGGATCGGGAAGGCCGGCTGTTTACACTGGAAGCCGACGGATTGCTGGCAACCTGTGTCCAACACGAAATGGATCATCTTGAAGGGAAGGTCTTTGTGGAATACCTGTCCCAGCTCAAACAAAACCGCATTAAAACCAAATTACGTAAACGAGCCCGGGAAACGCTTTAATGCATATTGTATTTGCTGGAACCCCGGAGTTTGCTGCGCGCAGTCTGGAAGCGCTGATTGCTGCAGGACATCAAGTGGTTGCCGTGTTGACCCAGCCGGACAGACCTGTTGGCCGGGGCTTTAAGGTCACACCCGGTCCGGTCAAACGAACGGCTCTGGCGGCTCATGTTCCGGTTTATCAGCCAGCGACGTTAAATACTGTCGAGGCTTTGGGGCTGATACGGAGTTTTTCAGCCGATGTTATGGTCGTCTCAGCCTATGGCCAACTGCTTCCTTCCGAGATTCTGAGCGCCACCCGTCTGGGCGCCATTAACATCCATGCTTCGTTATTGCCTCGCTGGCGCGGTGCAGCGCCCATTCAACGCGCACTCCAGTCAGGGGACGCAGAGACCGGAATCAGCATAATGCAGATGGATCAGGGGCTGGATACAGGGCCGGTGTTATTGATGAGGCACTGTCCAATTCTGGCGCATGACACCGGGCATACACTGCATGACCGACTGGCTGACCTGGGCGCACGGGCCATTATCGAAGCACTGGAAGGATTGAAGACGGGCAAATTGAAGCCGGTTCCTCAACCGCTGGCTGGCGCAACCTATGCTCACAAAATCACTACAGCAGAAACGCTATTGCACTGGGAAAAAGATGCGGATCAATTGGCATTGGATATTCGCGCGTTCAACCCCGTACCCGTGTCCAGGACCTATTTGCGGGGTGAATTAATAAAGGTATGGGAAGCCGAAGCGCTGCCGGGAAAGAGCAAAGAAGCCCCGGGGACGGTGCTGTCTCTTGATGAAACAGGCCTTTCAGTAGCTTGCGGAAAGGGGCGACTGATGCTGCAGATGCTACAACGCGCGGGTGGAAAACCGATGACTGCAAGAGAGTTTTTTAAGGGCTTCCCGGTGGTTCCGGGAGAGCGGATGGAGGGTTGATGCTGGAAATCCAACGCTTGGCCACGATTTCCCTGGCCCATGTCTTGGGTGGGAAAAATCTTGACCATGCGCTAACTGACGCTCGGGGTCAGGCCAAAGGCCAGCTTACCGACCATCAAAGAGCGTCCTTGCAAGATGTGGGCTATGGGGTTTTGCGCCATCATACTGAAATTGAACGGGTGTTACAGCAGCTCTTTACCAAGAGGAAACCTGACCCACCCCTGGATTCACTGCTGATGGTGGCGGCTTACCAGTTGCTTCATACACGGGTCGCCCACCATGCAGTAGTGAGCCACGCGGTAGAAGTTGCGGCATTGTTGGGTGGGACTGGTGCAAAAGGGTTTGTGAACGGCGTTTTGCGCAACCTGCTTCGTCAGCGGGAAATGCTATTACAGTACGCACATGCGACTCCAGAAGGGCGATTCAGTCACCCCAAGTGGTGGATAGACAAGGTAATGGCGCAATATCCGGAGCGTTGGGAAGCGATATTGAACGAAGCGCAAACACGTCCCCCGATGACATTGCGGGTCAATCGCCGCAACAGCAGTCGCGAACAGTATCAGGCACGGCTCAAGCTTGCCGGGATCGAGTCCACTCCGGTGGGTGTCGAGGGGTTGATTCTGACGGAGCCTGTGAACGTAAGGCTGCTGCCCGGCTTTGATCATGGTGATGTTTCCGTGCAGGATGCGTCGGCACAATATGCCGTGGAGTTTTTGGCATTGCATCCCAATCAGCGTGTGCTTGACGCATGCGCAGCGCCAGGAGGTAAAACCGGACATATTCTTGAGCGGGGCAAAGCGTTGGAATTATTGGCCTTGGACAAGGATTCTGGACGAATCAAAAAGACGGAAGCCAACTTGCGTCGATTAAACGTGATGGCCCAATGTGTCGCCGCCGATGCCGGTGACCTGAAATCCTGGTGGGACGGTCGTCCTTTCGATCGCGTATTGCTGGACGCACCGTGCAGTGGTTCGGGTGTGGTGAGAAGACATCCGGATATCAAATGGTTGCGTCGTCCCGAAGATATTCCTGCACTGGTTTCCGCGCAGGAGAGGTTGTTGGAGGCTTTGTGGCAAGTAGTGCAACGGGGCGGCAGGTTGGTTTACGCTACGTGTTCGATTTTCAGGGAAGAAAATCAAGGTCAGGTTGAAGCGTTTTTGCAGAAGCATACAGATGCCCGGCAGCTCTTGATCGATGATCCAATATTTCATCAGGGGCAGATCTATCCTGATTATGGTCATGACGGATTTTTCTATGCGATTTTTCAAAAAGTTTAGCCTTCTGCTGGCACTGGCGGTACTCTTGTTCTCCGGCGCAACTGTGGTTCGTGCCGAGGGCATTTCGGTACGTCATGCCGAGGTCTACGCATCCGATGATGGTTATTTCCTGAATGCCGAATTTGACCTTGAGCTCACACCAGCGTTGGAAGAAGCGCTAAACCGTGGTGTTTCACTCGCTTTTACGGTGACCGTAGAAATTATCGAGCCGCGCTGGTACTGGTTCAACAAGGACATCGTTAATTTGCGTCAGGAGCGCCGCATCAGTTTCAACCCATTGACAAGGGTCTATCGATTTTCCATGGGCTCCCTATATCTGAGTTTCAATAGCTTCAAGGATGCCTTGCAAGCCTTGACGAGATTGAACGGCATTCGGATTGCCGACCTCGGAAGCATGAAAAAAGGTAACCATTACGAAGCCCGTGCGCAAATGCGGCTGGATGTCTCGCAATTGCCTAAGCCATTTCAGGTGGATGCACTATCTTCCAACGACTGGAACCTGGCATCACAGCAATTGAACTGGACTGTGTCACCATGAGGTGGCCTCCTTTTCTTTCATTCCACCGCATGAAATGGGCGGTTGCGTTGGTCGTCCTGTCCGGAGGTGCGCTTTTATACTTGTTGTCCGCGGCTACTGCAAACACCTCATTGTTTTCAGTACATTATCCGCGACTGCTGGCCGCGGGGGCGGGGGTGGCGCTGGCGCTGATGGGGCTGATTTCCTACCAACTTTGGACCCTCTACGGGAAATTGCGTGACCGGGTATTTGGCTCCAAACTGACACTGAAACTGGTAATTGTTTTTGCACTCATGGCAGTTCTTCCAGGAACCCTGGTCTATGGTGTGTCTGTGAGATTTTTGTCCAATAGTATTGAATCCTGGTTTGATGTCAACGTTGACAATGCACTTACTGCAGGCCTGGATCTGGGGCGTACCACTTTTGACAGTTTGCTCAATGATTTGGCCCATAGGGGAGAGGCCATGTCCATTGCGCTTGCAGATGCTTCGGCTCTGGAGGAGGCGACGCTTTTACATCATTTGCGCGAACAATTTGGTGTGCAGGAAGCCACTCTATTTTCAAAATCCGGGACGGTATTGGCGTTTTCCAGTGGGTTGAATGATGCTTCGATGCCTGATGCATTACCGGTCAATGCGTCCATTAGTCACCAGATTCGATCCCAGCGGGCTTATAAAATGGTGGAAACCATTCCGGACAAAGGGCTTTATCTACGGGTGGTCGTGCCGGTCAATCGACTGTCCTATGCTGAGGATTTACGAGCATTGCAATTGATGCAGCCCGTATCGAGAGAACTGGCCGCTGACGCGGACAGCGTTGAAGCGGCATATCGCGGATACCAGGAATTGTTGCTGGCACGTACCGGATTGAAACAAATTTATGGACTCAACCTGACGCTTGCGTTGTTGTTGACTTTGTTGACAGCCATTGCACTGGCATTTGTGATCTCTGAGCGTCTGGGAGCCCCCCTGAGTGCATTGGCTGAAAGTACCCGCGCTATTGGTGCAGGGGACTATACCAAGATGACTCCAGTGATCAGTGACGATGAGTTAGGCATATTGACCCGCTCGTTCAATACCATGACACAACAGTTACACGAGGCTTCAGCTGACAGGTTACGCGATCAGGAACGATTGACCGCGGCCAAAGCCTATCAGGAAAGCATTCTGTCTAATCTTTCAACGGGTGTGATCGTCTTTGATGCCGTATTTCAACTCAAGAGCACCAACCTCAGCGCGAATCAACTGTTGGGTGTAGACCGCGTCCGCGGGATTCCGTTGGAGAACTGGGGCATTATGGTTCCAGAACTACAGGTTATTGCGCAGTATCTTGTAACACAATTTCATGCGGCACAGGGAGTGGCCTGGGAGGGAGATGCTGACTGGTTGGATAGTTCTGGAAAACGCAAGCTTCATTTTCGGGGCACCCGTCTCCCTGGTGAGCACGGCGGTGATTATGTGCTGGTATTTGATGACATTACTCAAATGGTTCAGGCTCAACGTGATGCTGCATGGGGTGAAGTGGCGCGGCGACTGGCCCATGAGATCAAGAACCCGCTGACACCGATTCAACTGGCAGCGGAACGAATGCGCCTCAAGCTGAGCGAAAACCTCCCTGCAATGGAAGCAGAGATTCTGGAGCGGTCCACTGCGACCATTATCAACCAGGTGGACGCGCTTAAAAACATGGTCAACGATTTCAGCGAATATGCGCGGTCTTCCAAGCTAATGACAAGAAGCCTTGACCTTAATAAATTGATTCAGGAGGTGCTGGTACTGTACGAATCCATGGGAGGGAAAATTGAGCTCAAGTTGGCTGATGGTTTGCCTTTGATCGATGGGGATGTCACCCGCCTGCGACAGGTGATTCATAATTTGGTGCAAAATGCATTAGACGCGTTACAGGGTCGACCTGATGCTCGAGTTACAGTGGCAACTGAAAGACAGGGGAATTGGATCAAACTATTTGTGTTCGACAATGGACATGGGTTTTCAGAAGAGCTGCTCGGCAGGATTTTTGAACCGTATGTCACCACCAAAAGCAAGGGCACAGGGTTGGGGTTGCCAATTGTCAAAAAGATTGTTGAAGAACACCATGGCAAAATTCAGGTATCCAATTTGGAAAATGGGGGTGCCATTATCAGCATTCTGCTCCCGCTACCGGAGAATATTTAATGACAAATCATATCCTCGTAGTAGATGACGAGGTTGGCATTCGCGAACTACTATCTGAAATACTCAACGATGAAGGTTATCGGGTCAGGGTGGCTGCCAACGCCTTGGAGGCCAGACAAATGCGACAGGAGGAGCGTCCAGACCTGGTCCTGCTGGACATCTGGATGCCCCAGATGGATGGGATCACCCTTCTTAAGGAGTGGGGTGCTGCCGGACAGCTTAATATGCCGGTCATCATGATGTCAGGCCATGCAACGGTGGACACTGCCGTGGAAGCAACTCGGATTGGCGCATTCGATTTTTTGGAGAAACCGATTGCGCTCCCCAAGCTGCTGGCAACCGTAGAACGGGCTTTGCGTAAAGGCGAATCAGAGTTTCGCCCCGAACTATCGAGTATCCAGTTGGGCAGAGGGCAACTTATCAATGATTTGCGCCGTCGTCTGGATCAGGTGGCCAATCACAATGCACCGATACTCCTGGTAGGCGAGCCGGGTTGCGGAGCCGAGTTGGCGGCGCGCCATTTGCATCAACCCAATACCCCATGGTTTGCACCCACTGATAATCAATGGATGGCAGACAATCCGTTTGAACCACTGACCGAGTGTCAGGGTGGCATGATTTTCATTGCAGAAATCAGTGACCTCACGCGGGCCCAACAAAAGGGTCTTTCGCAACTATTGAGCAAACTTGAAAAGCACCATGTGCGTTTGATTTGTGCCAGCAGTCATCTCGTATCTACGCTTATTAACGAAAAAATGATTGACCCCGAACTGGCGACCAGGCTATCCGCTTTGATATTGACGGTGCCGCCGTTGCGTGACCATGCAGAAGACATTCCCGAAATTGCTACGGCGTTGCTCAGCCGCATGACTGAAGCGGGTGAAGTTCCTGTCAGAACGCTGAGTACTGGTGCACTTAATATTCTGCGCCAAATGGATTGGCCCGGTAATTTGCTTGCTTTGACCAATGCGGTGCGGACTTTGGCTTTGACCACTACAGCCTCTGAAATACTTGCTGAGGATGTGGCAAAAATTGCCAATCAGTTTGATGTTCCTACGCCCATGGCAGCCAAACTGGCAGGGTTCGACCTGCCCTTGCGCGAGGCACGCGATCTGTTTGAAAAAGCATATTTTGAATATCACATTCGTTTGGAATCAGGAAACATGTCTCGGGTTGCCGAACGAGTCGGGTTGGAACGTACACATCTGTATCGCAAACTCAAGCAACTGGGCGTACGACTGGCCTCGCAGCGGGTAGAAGAGTGATCGGTAAAACCAGCACACAACGCTGGTTGATTTTGTCTCATGGTTTCAATATGGATGGTCGCGCAGCCAGCCTGACCATCACGGACAAGATGCCCCATCTGATGACCGCGGGTATCGAACCCATCGTACTTAGCGCCGTAACTGGTGTCCTTGACACGCGATTCAAACACAGCCAATTGCTTCCCTGGGGCCCCTCTGGATTGCGTTTTGATCTGCGACATCTGTTTGCATTGCGCTGGGGTCGGGATTGGCGTTATCGAGTGGTCACGGGTTTGATTTCATTCTTGTTGCTGCCATTTATTCTTATAGAACGCAGCCTGATTGGCTTGCAAAGTCAGTGGTCCTGGATGCCGGCTGCGGTCTTTCGGGGATGGTTGTGCATTCTTATCGACAAACCGGTCCTGGTCTATTCAACAGGGGGCGCTTATTCTGCACATTGGGCTGGATTTTGGCTGAAACGGCTGACCGGGATTCGTTGGATTGCGGAGATTCATGATCCGATGCTGTTTCCGGGTACGGTCCCTGCGACGAGAAACCTCAAATTCTGGGCAAAACTGGAAGGAATGATCTGTAAAAGTGCCGACCTTGTCTGGTGGTTCACGGATCAGGCATTGGCCAGTGCCAGGCGACGGCATCCTCAGCTGGGCGACCGGGGAAAGGTTATTCTGCCTGGCGCTGAGCCTCCCCACGTATCAGCGAAATATTCCAAAGGAAAGGATCTGGTTCTTGGGCATTTTGGCTCACTCTCACCGGTCAGAAGTTTACGTCCCATGGTCGATGCGTTTGCCGAATTTCGCCAAAGACATCCCGAAATGGCCACTCGCATTTTCATTCATTGTTATGGTGGCGCAATCGACGGCCCAGGGCAGCAGGCCATCCGTGAACACCGACTGGAAACTCATTTTTTAAACCAGGGGCGATTGGAATGGGATCCTGTCACACGTCTGTCGGGTCGTGAGCAGATTCAGCAACGCATGCACCAGGTTGATGGGTTGTTGTTATTGCATGGCACGACGGCGGATTGTGCGGAGTATATTCCTTCAAAATTTTATGATTACCTTTGGGCGGAACGTCCAGTAGTCGGGCTTGTGCATATCAATTCCCAACTAACCCGCCTCATTACGGATCATGGAGGCTACGCTGCTGAAGTGGATCATCGGGAAGAAGTGCTGGAAATGCTCACCCGGGTTTTTCGGGACTGGCAGGAAGACCGGATGCAAGCCCCACTGCTGCAGCCCATTGATACGGGACAGGCTGTCACCACGATTTTGTCACTTACCAAACGGTTTACAGAATGATCGAACGGTTGCCTGCCCTGGGCCCCACAGTTCGTATCATGACGTATGGCATGTTGATAGCGCTTCCAGCGAGCGTGGCCGGCGTAAATATTTTTGGCGGGCTTGTGCTCATTACTGCACTCTTGTCCAGGGAATTTTGGGGGGCAGGTCGCAGATTGCTGTCCAACCCAATGGTTCTGGTTGCAACATTCATGCTGGGATTGCTATTGCTGGGCATGCTCTACACCACGGGCCCACAGCAGGACGCATTGGCTGTTCTGACGAAATACCGAAAATTGTTGTTTATTCCTCTCTTACTACCATTTTTCCAGGAGGATAGGCATCGTACGCTGGCTATGACGCTTTTGGCGTTATCCATATTCTTTACGGTTTTGATGTCCTGGAGCGAATTTCTGGGCCTGACACATATCAGTGATCCTATCTATGGTGGTCCGCCTGGCGATGCTGTCTTCAAGATGCATATTCCACAGGGGACATTATTTGCTCTCCAGATCGTTCTTTGCGTGGGCCTGGCGTTGGCCACGCGCTCCTGGATGCTAAAAATTCTTTTTATGGGGATGGCGTTTCTTACAACACTGGATATTGCCTGGGTCATGGTCGGCCGGACAGGCAAGGCAATGTTGCCACTGATCGCCCTTTGGGCAATCTGGGAGTGGTTGCGGTTTTTGCATCTGGAAGCCAAAACCTGCAGAAGGATTGTAATAGGCGCAGTAGCCGTTATTTTGGGCGCAACGCTTTGGGTTGCCTCCCGCCCCACCTCCATGTTGGGCTCGGTGACCAGAGAAATCCATCAGTCCCTGGAGACTGGTGTCCCGACATCGCAGGGGATCCGACTGGCGTTTTTTGGCAAGAGTGCTGAATTGATTGCACAACGGCCCTGGGTGGGCTATGGCACAGGATCCGTGATGACGGAAACCGAGATACTGGCAGCGAAAGCCCGGACAGAAGTGGCCCGGATTCCGACGGTCAACCTGCATAATGAATTCTTGATGTGGGCTGTTCAACTGGGCTGGCCAGGTCTTACGGCCATCCTGCTGTTTTTTATGATCCTGCTACGAGCTTCATTTAAACAGTCAATCCCCGTGGGAATTTTGATCCGGGGGCAATGGGTGGTTTTTGTGGCTGGGTGTATGTTCAACTCTTATTTACTGGATTTTGCCGAAGGCTACGCTCTGGTTTTTTCAGCAGGCATACTTCTACCGCTATGAAGCTTGTTGACTTGTTCAGACAGATTCCTGTCGCCATCGAGGTCCCTACAACCCTCGCCGTGTGCAATCCTTCCATTCTAGCCACTGAATGCGGCTGGTCTGTTCTGGTGCGTGCCCTGGATCCCATACCTTATTCCGGGACAAATGAGGATTACCTCAGTAGCGAAAACTGGCTGATCCAATATGATAAGGATCTCAGGCCGCAATCCAGAGTCAGGCTGCAGGATGAGGACATATTGGAAAACTGTGCCGAGGCTCGCAATGGCCTGGAAGATGGCCGTTTATTCGAATGGTCGGGTCAGCAGTGGGGGCTATTTAGCGGGCTGCAACGGAGTCAGCAGGGTTACGTCAATTCCATGATATTGGCCCAGATCGACGGTGACTGTCTGGCCCATCCCATTGTGCTGCCTTCGCCACACCATTATTCCCGAGAAAAGAACTGGATGCCGTGGGTCTTGGGAAATGAGCTGTATCTGATCTATTCGACAAAACCGCTCGAAGTTTATCGTTACGAGGCGCGTGGTTTGGTTCGGGTTCATGGGGGTACTTACAAATTCAAGAATTCAGGGCCCATGATGTCAGGATCATCACAGGTCATCCCGTGGGGTAATGGATACTTGGCAATTATTCACCAAAGAAACCGTGCTCCACTGGTGTCGCGCTTTATGCAGAAGTATGTGATGCGGGACCCCGAGTATCAAAGAAAGAAAGTGCAATTTTCTCATTGCATGTTATTGCTGGATCGAAATTTCAACATCAAAGTGCAATCGAGTGCATTTCACTTCGAAAATGATGGAATCGAGTTTTGTGCCGGGATTGCCTGTCAGGATGATCGGGTTTTAATATCCTACGGTGTGATGGATGAAAAAGCGCGTTTGATCGAACTGGATCCTTCACAAGTGGATCAGATCCTGGGGCAAAAAATTCGGCGTCCCAATATGGCGAGAATCGCCCCTGTTATCGAACCCCGGGTGCATCTTCCTTCCGTTGGCCTTATTGTTCTCAATTACCGGAATTTCAAAACGACAGCCGTACGCTGTCTTGATTCGTTATGGACGCAGCGCGACGCTTCCAGGATTCATGTAAAGCTGCTGGATAATGGTTCGCCCGATGACAGCATGAGAGACATTGAGGAATACGCTAAACAGCATCCCGAGCTGGAATACGAGTGCCTATCCGAAAACCTGGGATTTGCAGGCGGTATGAATTATGCGGCCCGGCAGACCCGGGGAGAATGGCTGATTCTCGTCAACAACGATACAATATTTTTACCCGGCAGCCTCGATAATCTATCCAGAGCCATTGCATCGGCCGGACCAGATATTGCAGCGATAGGTCCGGTCACCAACGCAGCGGGCAATGCACAAGACTATTTTCTGGAAGGAACTTACGAACAGATTCAGGCTGCTGCCACCCTATTTCATAAAATTCCCATTGGACGCCTGTTACCAGTGTATCGTCTCGATTTCTTCTGCGTGGCTATTCGCAGGACAGTGTGGGATGAGCTGGGCGGCCTGGACCCGGTTTATGGGCTGGGCTACTACGAAGACTTCGATTTCAGTGTTAAAGCGCGTCAGGCAGGCTATCGTTTGATGATGTGTGAGGACGCGTTTGTTTATCATCGCGGAGGAACAAGTTTCAAGCAGTCCGATACGACCAAACGGTTGATACGGACCAATCGTGATTTATTTACCGGCCGATATCCTGAAATTGCGCTTCCCCACAAGCGAGATGGCAATATGGAGACACTGAGGTTGTACCAAAATTTGATTGAATCCGGCTATCCCGCTGAATTTTTATTGGAGCGAATTAAATTGCGCATGAAAGCGTTGTCCCAGGAAGCGCCTAAAAGCATATACAAACGGTTCCAATGGAAAAAAGCCTTGGTAAAGCTTCAATTTTGACGACAATTTGCCAATGAACAAATATCTGTGTTACAGGATATCCAGCCGGATCAACGCCAAGCCCAGAATTGCCGGCTTTTCCAAGCTGGATTGTCTGGACAATCTGCTGTCATCCTTTCCTGGTTATCGCATGATCTGTATTGCGGATCATTGCGACAAGGAAATTGTGACCATTCTTTCACAAAAAGGATTTTTCAGGCTTGAAGTGACGCACTTGGGGCAGGCACTTTCTTTTTACCATCTTGTCCGGCACGCATTGAATGAGCTGGATGACGATGACATCGTCTATTTCATTGAAGATGACTACCTGCATATTGCGCAGGCCAACGAGATTCTGGAAGAAGGATTGTCTGTATTTGACTACGTGACCCTGTATGACCATCCTGACAAATATGGTGTCTTTGGAAAGGGCAAAAACCCTTACGTCAATGATGACAGATTGTCGGAATCCACCAGGATTTTCAAAGGTCGCCAGGTCCTGTGGAGAACCACTAATTCAACGACACACTCTTTTGCCTGTCATGTAGGTACATTGCGAGGAGATCGGTGGATATGGTTAGGCCGATTGAAACTACGGCCCAAGCTCCAGGATTTTTATGACTGGATATTTCTGACAAAGCCTGGTTTCAATGGCGGTAAGCTGAAGTTAAAGATTCTGTTGCGACAGGGGCTTGCATACCTTGCCATGATTGCAGGATATCGAAAGCGTACGTTAGGCGTCCCCGTTCCGTCAGCTTCAGCGCACCTGGAAGCCAAATTCCTGCCCGATGGATTCGATCTTCGACAATACCAACACAAAAAACCACGCCAAGATGAGTATTAAATCCATCCTGTCCGACCTCAGGGTATTCCGAAGAGCATTTCTGATCAAATCCTGGTCCATCAACTATTCCCAGTATGGAGAGGAAGTGGTTCTGAAGCATATCGTCAAGCAGGCCAATGGCTTTTATGTAGACGTCGGGTGCTGGCACCCAAAAAAGTTTTCCAATACTTGGTTTCTCTACCGACGCGGATGGCGTGGGGTCAATATCGATATGGGGGAGATCAAGATTAAAACTTTCGGATGGGTGCGTCCTGAAGACCACAACGTGGTGGCAGCAGTATCTGATAGTCGGGGTACTGTAATGGTGCAAACCGACAAGGATTTTTCAGTCGGTGAACAGATTGTGATGCCAGATCAACCTTCGCGCAACGGATTCGGGCAAACCAGAACCATGGAAACGCATACGTTGACGGATATTCTGGATCAATCCCGTTTTTCTGGCAGAACCATCGACCTGCTCAACATTGACGCGGAAGGTTATGACATTCACGTACTGAAGGGCCTCGATTTTGTTCGTTATGCTCCGGAACTCATTCTGGTTGAATCCTATGCACAGTCTCTTGAGGAACTGAACAAGTCTCCCCTGAACGAACTTTTGGTACAAAAATCTTACTGCCTGTTTAATTGGGTGGGGCCGACGCTCTTCTATAAGAGGGACAAAACCCTTACAGCGTAGTCAGCATTTCCGACCGCAAATTTTTGTATGGATTATCCACGCCATGGTTTCCCTTGCGCATCTTAGTCACCCCAAGTATCGCACTGACATTGATGGACTACGAGCTGTTGCCATTTTATCTGTGGTGGGTTTTCATGCCTTTCCCGACTGGATCCAGGGGGGGT